>JADGAZ010000010.1 GCA_015231755.1 Magnetococcales bacterium
TCAATAATCACATTGTCAAGGCTTGGCACCTTCGTTTCTGATCTGAACGGTTACGATTTTTGAACAATTCAGGAAGTTCCGCATCGGTTTTCTCGTGTCTCTTGAGACAGGATGCCCAGCCAAGGGCGAAAGCGTTGATCCATTTTTCGCGGATCTCGGCAATAAAATCGTCAAAATTGGGCTGTGTTTCGGGACGTGGGCTACTGGATCGCGCTTCCACCACCCAGATGGCGGGGGGATTTTTTTTGCGGTTCTTCAAAAGCAGGAATTCCGCAATCTTGACTTCATCTTTAATTTTCCGATAGGTTTCGCTTTTTTCAACAGGGAAGCAGGTTCCTTCCGGGTATGGGCCGAAGGTCATGCAATCCAACTGGGCGAGGGGTCCAAAATTGTTGAGCCTCACACGATTGAGCATGGGGAATTTCCTTCTTTGCGTGGATCCGATTCATGGTTTGAAATGAATTTTCTTTCCACCCCCCACGCCACCCCCTGAATGATCAACCAGGAGAGCAGCATCGACACCAGCACATGGCTGAGGAAATGAGCGCCTTTCATCATTTGGTAGATCCCCATGATCCAGCCTAAGCTGATGCCGAATCCCAGTCCGAGCCACTGCCGGCGCCGGGTGGAAAAAAGGAAAAACAAGGCCATGAAGGCAAATCCCCCGGAGGGGTGACCGGCGGGATAACATTTGCCGGGGCGTACGGCGGGGAAATCGGCAGGCTGGGTGTCCAAAACCGGGACAAAAGGCAGGGTGCCCCCGTAACGGGTCAAAGACCAGGGGCAGTGGACGTTGGTGACATTTTTCAAACTGGAGATTGTTCCGGGCACCAGGATCAGCGACAACAGCAACACCATCAAAGGACGGCGGCAAGGAATCAACGACGGAGATTTCCGGGACCACAACAACGCGACCAGAATGCCGATGGCCACCAGCACCACCGCCCACTTGGCGCCGGTATAAAAGATCACCCGGGGCCAGTAGGCCTCCTTGTCGATCCACCAGCGCCCGACCTCGAAGGTGTAAAAAAAATCCTGCACCCGCAGATCCAGGGTTGTGGTCTCGGCCACCAGCAGGACCAGGGCCAGCAGGGCCAGGGTCCATCCGAAAGAACGTCCCAAGGTCACGGAATCCTCTTGTCGAGTCCTTTTTTACGCATGGTATTGGCGGTCTGATAGAAGGAGATCGCATCCTTCAAGCCTTGGGGATCTTCCTGCTTGAGCCGCTCCTGACGCTCCCGGCCCCATCCCCGGACAAATTGATAAAAACTGGATTGGTTTTGGGGACTGAGTACCGTCAGTCGATCCCCGGTGATCATCCCGAGCTTCTGATAGGTGCCGATGAAGGCGCGGCGGGACTCCGGAGGGGTCTTGAAGATGTCCTGGCCGAAAAAGCGGCTCGGATAGCTGAAATTCAGCAGCCCCAGCACCGTGGGGGTGATGTCGATCTGACTGGTCAACCCCTCTTCCAGTCGCGGCGCGATGTGGCGCGGGGCGTGGATCATCAGTGGAATGTGATAACGATTGACTGGCAGTTCGGTTTTTCCGGCGCTGCCGGCGCAGTGGTCGGCGGTGATCACGAAAACCGTGTTGTCGAACCAGGGACGCTGTTTGGCCCGGGCCAGAAAATCCCCGATGGCCCAGTCGGTGTATTTGACTCCTCCTTGCCGCCCTCCGGGGGAGGGAATGTCGATGCGTCCCGCCGGATAGGTGAAGGGACGATGATTGGAGGTGGTCATGACAAAATAATAAAACGGTTTGCCGTCGGCGAAAGCCCGGTCCGCCTCGCGGATGGTCCGCTTGAACAGATCCTCGTCTGCCACGCCCCAGATGTTTTCGTGGCTGATTTCACTGGCATCCAACTGGGTGCGGTCCACCACATCGAAGCTGTTGTGGCCGAAGAAGTGATTCATGTTGTCGAAATAACCATAACCCCCATAGATGAAACGGGTATCATAACCCCGCTGGCGGAACAGATATCCCGAAGAGAACAGATCCTCGTTGTTGGGTCGTTTCACCTTGCTGCGTCCCGGGGTGGGGGGGACAGAGAGTACCAGACTCTCCATGCCCCGGTCGGTTCGGTTGCCGGTGGCGTAGAGATTGGTGAAGGTGAGAGACTCCTTGGCCAGACGGTCCATGTTCGGGGTCAATCCTTCCGGATTGCCGAAAAAGCCCAGATACTCCGCGCTCATGGATTCGATGGTCAACTGGATGACGTTGAGGCGCTTTTCCGGTCCCGGATTGGTGATGGTGCGGGCAATGTCCAGGGGGTCGGAATGGGGGAGAGGCTTGGCGTCCGGGGTGGAGAGCAGCAGTTCCCGCACCCGGGCGGCGGTCTCTTTTTCATCCCGCTGGAGATAGAAACGTTCGTACTCCAGTTCGTTGTGGATGAAGGCCGAAAACAGGGCGTAGATGCCGTTTTTGGCCAGTTCGTTGTGAAAACGGTTGCCGGAGACTTCGGAAAGGGAAGAATCCACCACCATGAAACACACCGGCGGCAGCAGCAGAAAGAGCGCCCCCTGTCTGAGCCGTTGCCGGAAGGTGGTGATGGCCGCAAAATCCGGTTGCAGCCAACCGGCCCGCCAGACCCCGCCGAAAATGAGCAGGGTGACCGCCAGGATGGCGGCCAGCAGCAGGGGCACAGGATAGGATTGACGGATGTTGCCGATCACCTCGTGGGTGTAGACCAGATAATCCACGGCGATGAAATTGAAGCGTACCCCGAACTCGTCCCAGAAAATCCACTCCGCGACCCCGTTGAACACCAGGATGTACAGCGCCACCCCATACCACAGATAATAAACGACCCGATGCAGCCGATGGTTGAAGATACGGTCCGGCAGGGCCGTCAGGTAGAGGGTGAAGGGGATGGAAAAATACAGGGCCGCCAGGAAGTCATAAAAAAGACCGCTGGCCAGAATCAGCAGCAATCCCCCCGGCGAGGGGTCCAGGGTATCGAAGGTCTTGACCCCCAACACCAGGCGGATGACCATCGAGATGGCCAGAAACAGTCCGATGAACAGATACAGCCCGCCAAACCGTCTGGACAGCAGACGGGAGCTGTGGGAAACGGTTGGGCCGGGCAGTGGAGTGGTCATGGGGTGGCGGCAGGCTCAGCAGGTTGTTTTTCCCGGTAATCGCATCCTTCCACCGCGCAGAGATGTTCGGTGCCGTAACGTTTGGTGATCTTTTCGGTGATGAAGGGCGCGCCGCACTTGGGACAGGGCGTATCGGCGATGGGTTTGTTCCACAGGGCGTTTTTGCACTTGGGATAGCCGGAACACGAATAGAAAATCTTGCCCCGACGGGATTTTTTCTCCAGAAAGGTGCCCTTGTTGCACATGGGACAGGACACGCCGGTATCCCGGGGTTTTTCCAACGGCTGGATGTTGCGGCAGTCGGGATAGCCGGAACAGGCCAGATATTTGCCGAAACGACCTTCCTTGATGAGCATCGGTTTGCTGCACTTGTCGCACAACTGGTCCGACATCTCGGGGGGGGCGACGGGGGTTTCCTCTTCGCCTTCTTTTTTGATGTTCTGGGTGAAACGGCACTCCGGATAGTTGGAACAGGCCAGAAACCGACCAAAACGTCCCAGCTTGATGAACAGCGGTTGGCTGCACTCCGGGCATTTTTGATCCGTGGCTTCGGTGGTGATGTCGGAGCGATTGGTGGTGCTTTCCTTTTCGTCGATCTGGCTTTTGAAGGGAGTCCAGAAGGAGTCCAGCAGGGGAACCCAGGCCATCTCGCCGCGGGACACGGCGTCCAGGTCGTCCTCCAGATGGGCGGTGAAGTGATAATCCACATATTTTTCAAAGTGTTCAACCAGAAACCGGTTGACCACCTCCCCCACGTCCTCGGGCACGAACTTGCGCTGGTCGAGCTTGACGTAGCCCCGTTCCTGAAGCGTGGACATGGTGGGGGCGTAGGTGGAGGGACGACCGATGCCATAACTTTCCAGGATTTTCACCAGCGACGCCTCGGTGTAACGCGGCGGCGGTTCGGTGAAATGCTGGTGAGGAGCCACCGCGGTCATGGTGAGGGGATCCCCGGTCTCCAGAGGCGGAAGCATGGTATCGGTTTCGTCTTCGTTGCGTTCTTGTTCCGGGGTGGCGTCCTGGCTTTCGCTGTAGACCTCCATGAAGCCGGAAAAGGCCACCGAAGAGCCGGTGGCCCGCAGCAGATAGGGCGCCTTGGGATCGTTGATTCCCACCGACAAGGTGGCGGCCACCTGATCGATCTGGGCCGAGGCCATCTGACAGGCCATGGTGCGCTTCCAGATGAGTTCGTACAGCCGGAAGCCGTCCCGGTCGAGATGCTTGCGGACTTTTTCCGGCAGCAGGGCCGGATCCGTGGGGCGGATCGCCTCGTGGGCCTCCTGGGCGTTCTTGGCGGAGGATTTGTATTTCCGCAGGGTCTTGGGGAGGTATTCCGCGCCGTAACGCTCCTTGATCAAGGTGCGCATGGCGTTGACCGCTTCGCTGGCCAACTGCACCGAGTCGGTACGCATGTAGGTGATGAGACCCACGGTCTCCTGGCTGCCGTCCGGGGTGGTGATCTCGACCCCTTCGTAGAGCTTCTGGGCCACCATCATGGTCTGACGGGCGGAAAAACCCAGCTTGCGGGAGGCCTCCTGCTGCAAAGTCGAGGTGATGAACGGCGGCGACGGATTGCGCGCCACCCGTTTTTTCTCCACGGCGGCCACATGCAGCGGTTGGTTTTCGATGGCGCGCACCAGTTGTTCGGCACGGGTGGCGTTGTGGATGTCGAAGCGGTTGAGTTTTTTGCCTTCGGCGGCCACCAGACGGCCCACGAAAGGACGGGATTCGGCTCCCGGAACCGAACGGATCACGTCGGCGGAGATGCTCCAGTATTCCCGGGTCTTGAAGGCGCGGATTTCATTTTCCCGCTCGCAGATCAGCCGCAGGGCCACGGATTGCACCCGACCGGCGGAAAGTCCACGGCGTACCTTCTTCCACAACAAGGGGCTGAGATTGAATCCCACCAGATAATCCAGGGCACGCCGGGCCTGCTGGGCGTTGACCAGATTCATGTCGATGTCCCGGGGGTTGGCAACCGCCTCCAGGATGGCCTTTTTGGTGATTTCGTGGAACACCACCCGTTTGCAGGGGATGTCGGCGATCTCTTTTTTCGATCTCAAGGTCTCCAGCACATGCCAGGAGATGGCTTCCCCTTCGCGATCCGGGTCGGTGGCCAGCAGCAGCATGTCGGCATCCTTGGCAGCCCGGGTCAATTCGGTGACATGCTTGGTCGAGTCGCTGGAAACCTCGTAGCGCATCTGGAACTGGTTGTCCGTATCCACGGAACCATCCTTGGAGGGCAGATCCCGGATGTGTCCATAGGTGGCGGCGACGGCATACTCTTTGCCGAGAAATTTGTTGATCGTCTTGGCCTTGGCCGGAGACTCCACGATTACGAGAGTGGTCATGAATACGGGTGTCGCATTTTTCAAGGAGTGAACGAGGAACCATCCGGCAAAGAGCGAAGCTTTTGATCACGGGCGGTTGGTGATGGTGTATCGACCGCCCGGCAGGCGCTGCACCAGTCCGGAAAGTTCAAGTTGCAGTAAGATGCGTGAAAGCGCGGCCACTGTCAATTGACAACACCGGGCCAGATCATCTTCCTGGGTCGCGCCAGCCTGGATGTGGGTCAGGATGGTGGCCACCTCGGCGGACAGACCAGAAGTCTGCGGGAGCGGGGTGGATTCGGCAAGGGGTTCCAGGGGCGGCGAGGACCAGTGGAGCTCCTCCAGGATGTCATCGATCCCTTCCACCAGTTTGGCTCCCTGACGCAACAGGGCGTGGGTGCCGCGGGTATTGGGATCGTTGGGGGGGCCGGGAACGGCGAATACCTCTCTGCCTTGTTCCAGGGCCGCGTGGGCGGTGATCAGGGAACCGGACCGTTCCGGCGCCTCGACGATCACCACACCCCGGGCCAGCCCGGACAGAATGCGCGCCCGGGGCGGAAAGGCCCAGGGAACCGGCAGCAATCCCAAAGGGGCTTCGCTCACCAGACAACCGTGACCGGCAATGAACCGTTGCAACTCCCGGTGTTCCCCGGGATGAAAAATATCAAGTCCGGTGGCCAGCACCCCGATGGTGGGACCGGGAGCCTCCAGGGCGCCCCGATGGGCGGCGGCATCGATACCCAAAGAGAGTCCGCTGATGATGACGATTCCCGCCCGGGTCAGATCCCGGGCCAGTTCGACGGTGAAAATCTGACCGCGCCCCGAGGCCTTGCGGGTTCCGGTGATGGTTACGCCGGTGTCGTGCAGCAAGGTTGCGTTGCCCAGCACGAACAGGGCCGGAGGGGGATCGTGGATGGCAGCCAGCAGCGGGGGATAGTCGGGAGTGCCGGGTATCAGCATGCGGCCTCCGATGGCGTGGAGCCGTTCCAGTTCCCGGGCCATAGGTTGGGAGGGAATCTCCCGGCGGAACCGTTCCAACTGCCGGATCACGCCGGGGCGGATTCCCGGAATGGCGGACAGCTTCGGACGCGTGGCCGTGAGCAGCGCCTCGGGACTGCCCAGATGGCGGATCAGATGGCCGATGGTGGCAGGTCCGATCCCGGGAGATCGGACCAAGCGCAGCCAGTCGATGAGCAGTTCGGAATCCATGGTCTGGTGGTTACGGGGTGCGGACGATATCCCCCCGACGGATGGGTGCCCGGGTCCGGGTGAGCAGCGCCAGGGAGGCCCGGTCGCCGATCTGGATCAAAATGGCCTGTCCGATCTCCGGTTGGGGGGAGGGATCCGGTGGATGGGTGCCCCGGTCATCCCGCAGGACCGGCAAGGTCAATCCCTGGAAGGCGTGGTCCCGCCGACCCAGACCCACGATCACCAGATCATGGGCCGCCGCCTCGTTGCGGCCATCGTGGACCTGGATGACCCGACCGGAGAGGGGATGGGGGGATTGGGCGCGCAGGGTGAAATCCGTGTTCACCGGGTGGGGGAGGTCCAGTTGATCTCCGGGTTCGATGCCCTGAAAGGAGCTGTCCACCAAAGCCAGGGAGACCTGGGGCCCGGACTGCTGCACCCGTGCCGAACCCAGGCGTCTGACCAGTTGTCCCAGCGGTTGGTTGTTGACCGGATCCACCAGCATGGGGCCGGGGCGCAGGATCTCCAGGGGGGTGCCCACAGGCAGAGGGGTGGGATAGCGGATGCGGATCGTATCCCCCTGCCCGATCACCCGACGTTCCCCGATTGCCGCCAGAATCCGTCCCGGTGCCGGGGTGGAGGAGGAGAGGATCCGGTCTCCACGGGCGAGAGCGTGCCGGATCAAAGAGACCGTGGAAGCCGGAATGGCCTGGAGATCATCGACGGGTCGGATGGCGGATTTGGGGGTGATCCGTTCGACCCGCAACGGAGAGGAATCCGTGTCGTCCGCCAGGGCGGGCCAGGAGATGCCGAGCAGCAGGAACAGGACCGGAAACAAGAACATGGCGGAATCGGCTCGCGGCGTCGGGTGGTGGTTGGGGATCGGGCGGACCATGGAGGCGCAGGGGCGCCACGGGAAGGACCCTCGGCTGCAAAAAATCAGGAGTCAACGCCGCGGCCACCGTGGGTCTGGCTTGCTTTCCATGGGGGAATGCGCGCATCATCTCCATAAATGGCCGGATGTGTCAACCAGAAGGCTTGCAAACCTCAACGATTGTCCAAAGTTATGAACAAAAGCAGACGCAGGGGAAAAAGTGAGTTCGATACCCCCTGGAAACGGATCGTGGAGGGGTATTTCCAGGAGTTCATGGCCTTTTTCCTGCCCGAGGCCCATGACGACATCGACTGGTCCCGTGGTCACGAATTCCTGGACAAGGAACTGTCCCGGATGGCCCGGGAGTCGGAGATCGGCGACCGGCAGATGGACAAACTGGTCAAGGTGTGGAAAACCGGTGGCGACGAGCAATGGGTGTTGATTCACGCCGACATCCAGGGGGACCGACAGGAACAGTTCGAGTCACGGATGTATACCTATCAGTATCGGGCCTATGATCTCAAAAAAATGGTGGTGGTGGGTCTGGCCATCCTGACGGACGAATCCCCGGGCTGGCGGCCCGTGGCGTTTCGTCGGACCTTGTGGGGGTCGGAGGTCTGCTACCGGTTCAACACCGTCAAATTGTTGGACTATCAAAACGATCTGGCGGCCCTGGAGCTTTCGGACAACCCCTTCGCCGTGGTGGTGCTGGCCCACCTGAAGGCCAAAGAGACCCGAACCGAACCGGAAGCCCGCTATCAAGCCAAATGGCGGCTGATGCGCACCTTGTATCAACGGGGTTTTTCGAGAAACCGGATCATTGATCTTTTCACTTTTGTCGACTGGGTTCTTGCACTGACCGATGCGTTTGAAGAGCGGTTCTGGGATGAACTGAAGCAATTCGAGGAGAGTCGGAAAATGCCATACATCACCAGCGTGGAACGGATTGGACAAAAGAGGGGCAGGCTGGAAGGCAGGCTGGAAGGCAAGCTGGAAGGCAAAGCCGAAGCCTTGATCGCACTGCTTCAGCGTCGTTTTGGTTCGGATGCGGAGTCGGTGCGCTCCAGGGTGACCGGGGCGGAGGCGCAGGATCTGGAAATCTGGCTGGACCGGATTCTTGAAGCCGATTCGCTGCACGGGGTTTTTCAGTAGGTCAGGACTGGGGCGGGATCGGGGCGGGCGGCAGGGGTCATGAGCCGGGATTCTTCTTGCCGATTCTGGGTTCGGTTCCGGCGAGCAGGCGGCGTATGTTGTCCCGGTGGCGCCAGAAGACCAGCAGGGTGACCAGACCATGGATGGCCGGGGCCAGGGGGGGGGCGGGCAACCAAAAGAGGGAAAGCGGTCCGACGACAAAGGCGCTGAGGGCGGAAAGCGAGGAGATGCGCGCCAGTTTGGCCATGCCCAGCCAAGTGAGGACCATGAGCAGACCCGGCAGCGGGGTCCAGGCGAGCAGACCGCCGAGGGCCACGGCGACCCCTTTTCCCCCCTTGAAGCGCAGATAGACCGGATACAGATGGCCCAGAAAGGCGCAGACCACGGTGGCGGCGGTCTGCCAGGAGTCGGAACCGAACAGCGGAATGGCGATTCCTGCCGCCAGAGCCCCTTTGCCCATGTCGAGGAACAAGACGAGGGCACCGGCCTTGCGTCCGGCCACACGCAGCACATTGGTGGCACCGATGTTGCCGCTCCCCTGGGCGCGAAGATCCCCGACCCCGGCGAAGCGGGCCACGATCAGTCCAAAGGGGACAGCCCCCAGCAGATAGATGGCAACGAGAAAAAGGACATCCTGGGTGTTCATGGCTGGGTGCGTGGTTTGGCCGGGTCGCGGGTCGGGGCGTTTTTCCCCGGATCCGGGGTTTTGGCGGTCGGTTCCCGTCGCCCTTGGGTGGAGGAGAGTTGGTTTTGATTCCACAACTGGGTGATCGCCCCCGGCAGATTGAGCAGCGGTTCCATTTCGCGGGCGTTTTTCATGGCCAAAGCCTTCACGGCCTTGGTGGCCACTTCGCTGGATGAAGGGGTCAGGTTGGTGAAGTGGTTTTCAGAGGACCATTTGCCGAGGATTTTTTGTTCCTGGGCCAGGGCCTGATCCACGGATTGGGGCAGCGTGGCGGCGGCCTTGGTAATCGCCTCCTGCAATTCCGGGGCAAGCCCGTTGAACCAGTTCAGGTTGACCGTCAGAATCATCCAGCCGTGCAGATGGCGGGTATGGTGAAAGGCGGCGGCGCTGGTATTGGCAAAGGCGGTACGGTTGAGCAATTCCGGTGTGGCCACCACGCCCTGGATCCATCCCGAGGCGATGGCTTCGGAAAGATCCGCCGCCGGAGGGAAGGAGGGACGCAGCCCCAGTGCCTGATGAAGTTCGATCATCCACGGGTCGTTGGGTACGCGGGTGGCCAGATCGGTCAGGGTGGGGGAGTGCTCCCCGGATGGTTGTTGGGCGGGACGGAAATTCAACACCCCGTAGAATCCATAAGAGGCGTATCCCAGCACGAGCAGTTTTTTGGTCTTGGCGTGTTCCCGCAGGGCCAGATCCAGAGGCGAACCGACAAAGGCCCGGAGATGCTCCTGACGGGTGAAGAGCAGGGGCGTGGCCAGAGCGCGGAAGGCTGGCAGTTGGCGCGTCAGGGTGAGAACGGAATAGAATCCCCCTTCCAGGTTGCCTTGGAGTTGTTCTTGCAAGGCAGTCTCTTCGGAGCCTTTTTTGCCATTGGCCAGGAGTTCCGGACGGATTTTTTTCCCCGTAGACTCTTCGATGGTTCGGACCATGCGGGTGAGGGCCTGGACATAGGTAACATCCCCTTTGTGGATGGCGGCCAGACGCATGGGGATGAACCCTTCGGCGGGAGCCGGCAGGCTGACGGGTTCGGCGTGGGCCAGGGGGGCGTTCGCGGCCAGAAGCAAACACAAAACCAGGAACGCTGACCAGGGGTGTCGCATGGCGGACCCTCTCTTCGGTGTGCTGACATGAGGCGCAGTCTTGCAAAACCGGATGTTTTTTTTTATCGTGCCTCGATATGCGGTCAAAAATACACGGCGGAATCTCTTTAGAGCAAGGGGGTGTGACGGATGTCCAGATCATTGAACAAGGTGCAACTGATCGGCAACCTGGGCGTGGATCCCGAGGTGCGTTTCACCCAGGATGGCAAACCGGTGGCCACACTGAAAATCGCCACGTCCGAATCCTGGAAGGACCAGCAGGGACAAATGCAGGAAAAGACCGAGTGGCATCGGGTGGTGGCGTTTGGCCGGGTGGCGGAGATTGCCCAGCAGTATCTGCGCAAGGGCAGCAAGCTCTACATCGAAGGCCAGTTGCAGACCCGCAAATGGACCGACAATCAGGGTCAGGAGCGTTACACCACCGAAGTGGTGATCAATCCTTTCGGAGGCCAATTGCTCATGCTGGATGGTCGGGCCGGGGGAGGCGCCGGGCCTCAGGCCGGGGCCTCATCCTATGGCAATCCCCAGAATGCCAATCCCTACGCCCCCCAGCCGGAGCAGACTCCGGAATACCGGTCGGCTCCCCCCGCTCCGCCGCCTCCCATGGCCGCGGGCCGTTCGGCCCCGGGTGGTCGTGGCCAAAGTGCCCCCGCCACCCATCCCCCCCTGGATGACTTTGCCCAGACCCCGAATTTCGACGACGATATTCCGTTTTAAAGGCAGAATCGTGGGGGGTGTCCCACACCGTACCACAGGCGGTCACCGCCTGTGGACCCGCAAGGGGTGAAGAAAGATCGGCTCAACGGGCGGGTGGTTTGGGAGGTTCCGGTTTGTGGGGCGGTTGTCGAACCGGGGGAGGGGGTGTCTTGGGCGCTCCGGCCTCGACGTTGCGGCGGGGAGCCTGGGGAGGCTGGACAGCCGCCGGGGTCTCCCGGGCCGGTGTGGCCCGCTGGAGTGGACGTTGGGGCTTGACCGGTGGTTGGACGGCTTCCGGGGGAGTGGCACCCGGTGGTGGCGGGGTGGTCCCGGATGGTGGGGTTCCCGTCTGAGGGGTTCCGGATGGCGTTTCCACCTGAAGACGACCGAGAAACACGATTTCGTCGAAGGTACGGTTCAGGGTTTTGTTGGTGAAATTTTTCATGGGGGTGCCCTGGGCCCAGATCAGGGTATCTCCCTCCTTGACCCGGGCCGTGGGTCCCGCCAGCCACAGACCAGTGGCGTTGCCGATCTGCACATAGGTGTATCCCCCGGCGTTCAACACGGCGTGGGCTTTGCCCTTGCTGGGGGCGACCACCACCGGTGAGGGGCCGGGCTGCAACGTGCCGACGAACAGAATGGTGGGAAAGGTCTGATTCAACGCCTTGCTGTAGTAGTTCTGCTTGACCGAAAACCGGTCCCAATGCACCACCTCCCCCGGCCTGGGCTTGGCCGGGTTGGTGGCCAGCCAGTGATGAGCGCCATCGGCTTCAATTTTGACATAGGTGTGAACACCGGCCTGTTTGACCTCCACCACCTTGCCGGATTGGGGAGGTTGGGACGGCTGTTGGGGCGACGGCTGGAGAGCCGGAGTGGCGACCGTTGCCGTCTGTTGGGAGGCGGTATCGGGTTTTCGGGGATCGGCCTTTTTGTTCTCTTCGCTTTTGGAACATCCGGTGACGAGGAGACAGGCCAACAGGAGCAGACCTGAGTGTTTCATGTCCCGCACTCCTTCAAGTCGATGCATGGGAAAACAACCTCCCACAGGTCCGCCTTGCCTTGATCACGGTTTGCCCGCTCCTGCCGCTGATTTGTCCGGCAGGGATTTTTCCCGACTGACCTGACCCTTGCCTTCGGGCAGCAGCAACTGCAAACGGAAACGGGTGCTTCCGGCGGGAGGCTTGACGAACAGTACCTGGAACGGCGTGGCGTTGCCTGGGACCAGTTTGTTCATTTTCAGGCGTTTTTCCTCTCCTTGCAATCCGGCCATGGTGCGCAGTGTGGCTTCGCTGCTTTCGTCGAGGAGTTTGTCTTCGATCACGCGGCCCGGATAGCCCATGACCGAACCGACCTCCATGCCCGCCTCGTCCAGCAGCACCACCCGAATTCCCGGTACGGTCCGCACCACCCGACCGGTGTTCACCAGGGAACCGGAAACCGTCAGGAGCATGCCATGGGGATAACGTCGCCACTCCCCTTTGGCCTCGGTGAAACGGTAGTCGCTGAACAGGTCGAACCGGTGATAGCTCCACCAGTCGGTCAGGGTGGTCAAACCCACCCCCAGTGTCAGGAGCAGCAGCAGGGCCACCAGCCACAGCTTGAGCGCGGACTGACCGCCCTTTGCGGGTGGCGGTTCTTCATCCGGCTCTTCCTCGTCATCGATCGATACCTCGTCGGCATCCCATTTGGGCTCCACTTTGATGAAACTCTCCTTTTGTGGTTCTGGCGCGACCGGCTCCGGTTTCACCGGCGCGGGCGGAGGGGGGGGTGGGGGAGCGGTCGGTTTTTCTTTGGCCAGTCTGGCCAATTCCAGCTCACGGGCCGTGGGTTTTCCCAAAGCAAGCTGGGTCGCGGAACTCAGAATGGTCTTGGAGTCGTCATCATCGTCCTCGTCCATCGGCGGGACGAAAGAGGGGGCGGAACGCGCCGGAGGTACCGGAGCGGGCGCAGGCTCCTCCTCGACGAAAAGATCCTCGTCTTCCTCTTCTTCTTCGCGCAGATAGGTATCGATCAGACCCGATTTGACGGGCGGTTCGTTTTCTTCGGAAAAATCCGAATCCCCGAAAAATTCCCCCAAGGCCTCTTCGGCGGAGATTTCCGACGGGCCGAAACCCGGGGGGGCCGGTCGTGGTTTGGGTTCTTCCTCGAAGGAGAACTCCGGATCGTCGATTCCGGGGCCGAAGGCGTCTTCCACCTGGATTTCGTCCAGCAAGCCATCGAGTCCGTCATCCACCTCTCCGTCGCCGAGGGGCGTGTCGGAGTCGGGCCAGTCGTTTTCGTCGGAGGAGCCGTGTCCGAGGATGGTCTCCTCGTCATCCGTGGGCGTGTCGGACGGTTCGGAATCCGGGGCGGCAGGAAGCCCGCCGGCACCAAAGCCGCTTGGCTTGCGGGGGGCGTCGGGGGCGGCCCTGGTCTTGGTCGGGGGGGCATCGCCGCCTTTGGCCTCGCGACTCTTGGGCGCAGGCTGGAAAAAAACCGCCTGACACTGAGAACATTTCAGCTTGCGTCCCGACGGTCGCAAAATGTCGTCATCCACATCAAATTGGGCGCGACAACTCTCGCATTGAACAATCACGTCTCGACTCCACTCGGGCAAGCGGCCAGACACGGCTTCACCGAAGGTACTATACCGGAATTCACCCCGGCGAGACAACACAAGCCGCTTACCGGCACGGTCAAAATCGGAAAACTTCGCCGTTTCGAGCGCTGTCTTGTGGTCTGCCGCGCAACACGGTAACATGACCTCTTAACAAAGCCATCCCAAATCCGTCCTTAGACCCGCTCTTGGCCCCATGATTCAATTTCACGATGTCACGCTACGTTATCCCACCGGATACGAGGCCTTGAAGAAAGTCTCCTTCCGTTTGCCCCGGGGATCGTTTCACTTTCTCACCGGCCATTCCGGGGCGGGCAAGAGTACGGTCTTGCGTCTGATCTACCGGGCCGCGCTGCCCACAGAGGGGACCGTGCTGGTGGAAGGGCGCAATGTGGCGCAGCTTTCCCGCAAGCAGCTTCCGGCCCTCAGACGGGGGATCGGGGTGATTTTTCAGGATTTCAAGCTGCTTTACGACCGATCCGTCTACGACAACGTGGCCTTGGCCATGGAGGTGGCGGGTCACGGTCCCGCCCGTGTGCCGGGTCAGGTACGCCGGGCCTTGCAAAATGTCGGCCTGCTGGAACGCATGCATCAAAATCCCATCTCCTTGTCCGGTGGCGAGCAGCAGCGATTGGCCATTGCTCGTGCCACGGTGAACCGTCCTCCCCTGGTGATCGCCGACGAACCCACCGGCAACCTCGACAAGGAGATGGGACGACATATCATCGACTTGTTCGATACCCTTCACCAGCAGGGCACCACGGTGCTGGTGGCGACCCATGACCTGGATCTGGCTGCGGAAACCGGTCACCCCCGCATCGACATGCGGGACGGCGGCCTGATCACCCCCACCAGCGATCCCGAAGATCTCCGGGAGATCCCATGATCCCGCATTCATCCGAACCCTCCCCCGGTCCCCGGTTCGGCGGCAACCGTCTCTCCCCCAGGCGGGAGGAGGATCCGACCCCACGCGGTGGAGCCCAGCCTTTGTCCGACGAGGAGATCCTCACCTCCCGGAATTTTCATGTGCGGGCCCTGAAACGGGCCTGGCAACCCTTTGCCGACAAATCGTTGTCGCACTGGACCACCACCATCGTCATCGCTTTGGCTCTCACCATTTATGGCACGTTTTCGCTGCTGCTGGTCAATGCCAATACCGCCTTGAGTCAGTGGGAGGATGAAAACCTGGTGACGGTCTTCATGCAACGCACCGTGGAGCGAGAACAACTGTTGCAAGTGGGCAAGGTGATCAAAGGTCACGCCGGAGTCACCGATCTGACCGTCATCGCCCCCAAGGAGGCGGTGACCCGGTTGAAACGCATGATGGGGGATGAATCCGCCCTGCTGGATGACCTGGAAGAAAATCCCCTGCCTTACTCCCTGGAGTTCCGCATGGCCCGTCAGGATCGGGCCTTGGCCTCGACCCTGGCCAAGGAGATCGCCGCCATGCCCGGTGTGGAGTCGGTCTCTTACGATCAGCAATGGGCCGAACGACTTGCGGCGGTGATCGATACCGTGCGGTACATCGGCAACGTGATGTCTTTTTTATTGCTGGCGGTGGTGGCGCTGATCGTCTCCAATACCATCAAGTTGACCATCATCGCCCGACGCGATGAAGTGGAGATCATGCGTTTTCTGGGGGCCGACGACCTTTTCATCAAGGCTCCGTTCGTCTACGAAGGGCTTTTGCAAGGGTTGCTGGGAGCCTCCGGGGCGTTGTTGCTCACGGGAATGCTCTATTTCGGGGCCCGCAGCGCAGTGTTGGAACTGGGACGGGCCTTCGGGGTGGCGCTTCAGTTGGCGTTTCTGCCCTGGACCCAGTTGGGCGTGCTGGTCTTTCTGGGCGCCGCTTTGGGATTGGTCGGGGCTTTTCTCTCCTTGTCGCGTTTTCTGGATGCCTGAACGGTATTCTGGGTCGTCTTTGACGAAAACCATTGCCTTTATTCGGTTGACGGGTTCAAAATGATCCCCTTGACCAACCAACCGGCCAGCGAGGCAATCCGTCATGTCAGAAATCGGAGAGATCCCAAGAGAGTTGCAGTACAGCAAGGAACACGAATGGATGCGCGCTCTGGGGGATGAGGTGGAGGTGGGCATCACCGACTATGCGGCCCACGCCCTGGGTGACGTGGTTTTCGTCGAACTGCCCCGGGTCGGCACCCGTCTGGAACCGGGCAAACCCTTCGGCGTGGTGGAGTCGGTCAAGTCGGTTTCCGATCTGTTCGCCCCGGTCGGCGGCGAGGTGACCGCCATCAATCAGACCCTGGAAGCCTCCCCGGAACTGGTCAACGAAGCCCCCTACGCCGCCGGATGGATGGTGCGGATCCGTCCCGATCAACCCGGCGGCGCCACAGGACTGCTCACCGCCGACGACTACCGCGCCATGCTGGAGTCCGGCTCCCATTGAGAAAAACAGGATCCATCCCCTGGATCCGTTCAAGAAAGGTTGACCCTGAACCTGTTTTCGGGTATGGTATCGCGATGTTTCAGATGGGCGGTTAGCTCAGGGGGAGAGCACTACCTTGACACGGTAGGGGTCATAGGTTCAAATCCTATACTGCCCACCATCTCAATCAAACATTGACGGCCACTCGCAAGGTGGCCGTTTTTGTTGGGCAGTCAAATAGCAATCATAAAGCGGGATCCCCTCCGACTATGATGGACCCAAGATTTAAGACAGCGAAATAAGCTATACTTCGTCCTCAGCAAGGAGGAACGAAGATGAGCACTCCTCCTTGGGGTTGGTTTCCATCCATCCTACCAGAAATATTAGATTAAGTTTTGCCTATTACAAAAAAATCCCAACACCCCTTCTTTTCTTTCAATAGTATCGATAATTCAAAACCTCTTTACCAACGCCACTCGAAAAACGCCAACTCCGGTGGGGCACCAATCCGCAACGCAATCACCGAAGTCCCAATCCCCCGTGAAACATACAACGGCATGCCCAACTCCCGACACCACCCCGCCAAACATGGCTGCTCCCGCCGCCACCCCATCCCGAATACCACAATCTGCCCCCCGTGGGTGTGACCCGACAACATCACCCGATCCGCCACACTCCGCTCCCGCTCCGACAACAAACCCAACGTAACCGGATTGTGGGCCAATACCAACGTCGGACCACGCCACTGCCCGTGATCCACCATGGCCTTCTCCCAGTCCGGCCTGCCATGCCTCGCATCATCCAAACCCACCACCAGCAATTCGCCCCGACCCGCCATCCGCGACTCGTTGATCAGCAACGTCACCCCATGTCCCGCATAAAAACGTCGCAAACTCAACATGTCGATCCCGCCCCAATACTCCCAGTTGCCCGGAATGGCCACTTTCTGCGACCTGGGACTCAATCGATCCAAAAACAGACCCAATACCTCCATTCGTTCCGGCTTGGTCACCATGTCACCGGTCAAAACCACCAAATCCGGATCCTCCCGCTGCAACTCCCGCAACACCCGCTCCTCGATCGCAGCACCCCCCACGATATGCAAATCGCTCACCTGGGCAATACGGATCCCGCCACCCGTTCCCCCCTCCCGACCCAACCGATGACGGGTCACCTCCAAATCATTGGACTCGTTCAACAACACCGCCAACACACAGACCACGCCCACGCCGACCAACATCCACCCCACAAACCGCTTCACGGTCCCACCCCTCCCCGAGTACCCGCCGTACCCACAGCCTCCAGATAACGCACAATCGCCTCCGCATCCACCCGACATCCCCCCCCATCCACCACATCCCGGATCAAGGCCGACCCCCGGAAACCGAACAGATAACGCACCACCATCACCCCATCGCTCCAGGGATCCACCACTCCGTTGCAATCCACATCCAACAAACTGCGCCCTTCCTCCAACCCTTGACCCAACACCAACGGATCACTCCGCACCCCGTCAACCGCGATCACTCCCGATACCAGATCCTTGCCCCGGGTGCCGGCCAGATAACGCAACACCACCATGCCATCCGACAAGGGACGCGCCACCCCGTCCCCATCCAGATCCCAATTCAATCCGGCTGCGGTCACCCGCAACGGCATTCCCTCGAAAATCTGATCCGGATCCGGATTCTCGACACTCACCCCCAGATTCGCAACCCCGCCC
Source organism: Magnetococcales bacterium (assembly GCA_015231755.1). NCBI lineage: Bacteria > Pseudomonadati > Pseudomonadota > Magnetococcia > Magnetococcales > Magnetococcales bacterium. The sequence continues at coordinate 17,829 of JADGAZ010000010.1, forward strand.
AAAACGACATCCGATCCCATGGAAAAAGTCAGCCCAATCCCGGACCCCGCCGCCAACACAGCCCCTCCATGGACGATGCGTACCCGCTGATCCGTGGTGGGATCGTGATCCCAATCCCCTTCGTCCGGCTCCACCGTCACAGCCGGCTGAACCCCGGACTCCAGGACCAAAGGCGCCATTCCCGCAAAACCCATCCGGGCGCTGTTGAAATGAATCCGGACCGCACTGCCCGGCAACACCCTGCCGCCATCGGAACGCTCGTGAACCCAACGCATCCGGGCCTGCTCCCCCGGCACCATACGCAGGGTCGCCATCACCGGCGCGATCCGCTGACGGACCGCTCCCGCCACCGCCGGCCCCCTGGGATCCGAACCGCGCCGATACTCCTCCAGATTGCTCACCCCGTCCCCGTCCGCATCCAAGGCCGCGTCCCGGCTGTCGAAAGGATCGAAACCGTGCGCCAACTCGAAAGAATCCGGCATGCCGTCGTTGTCGTTGTCCCCGTCGCACACATCCCCCAACAGATCGTGATCCCGGTCGGCCTGATCCACATTGAATTGCGCCGGACAATTATCCATCTCATCCGACCAGCCATCCCCATCGCCATCCACCCGACTCACATCGTTGCGGGCCACCGCACGCAAGTTGACCCCGGCCACATTCCCGGCCGTCAGATCCACAGACGCAGCCAACGCCGCGCCCACCCCGTTCAACGGCTCTCCACCCGGCTCCCCGCCCCAGAAACCATTCCAGAAACGATCCGACACCATCCGGATCCGATAGCCCTCCACCGCCGCCAATCCCCGGATCGCAAAAGCCAGATCCCCGCCATCCCCCACCCATTCCACACTGCCGGTCACCGTCGCGTTTGCAGAGACCGCCTCCAGACGGATCTTCTCTCCGCTCTTCACTCCCCGCACGATGCCGCTGATCACCCGACCCGAACCACTGCCCCCATTCGTTTCCCCCACGCATTGCCCCCCATTGGCCACCAAAGCGGTAAAGGGCAGATTGTCGATGTTTTCAAAGCGTATATTCCGGATCATCCAGCCCCGTTCCCCCACCAACTCGTCGGAGGCGAGACGAAAACGGATCCGGATCTCTTTTCCGTTGTAGGCGCTGCCCAGATCGATGGTTTCGGTGACCGTTCCCGGATAACCGCCGCTCACCCCACCAAACGCCAAACGGCTCCCCAGCACCGGATTGCTGTCCAGCAAAGTACCGGTGTAACCCGGTGTCATCTTGGCACCCAGATCGCTCCAGGCGCCCCCCGCCACACTGATCTCCACCACGCCCCCGTCCCACATGCCATCCTCGTCCAACTCGAAGGCGTGACGGTGATCGAACACGATCCGGAAATTCCCGCCACTCCCCACCCGCACCACCGGCGACGTGAGGGTCAATTCCGCTTCGTGATCCGGATTGGCCGCGGTGTGCCAACGCCACCCATCCGCCTCGCTCAGGCTCCAGCCATCCCCCGCGCTCCCCGTGACCCGGGCCGCGCTCCAGTCGCTCACCGGATTGCTCAGCGTATCCTGACGAAACGCCGCCACCCGGTCATGATTGACCCGCCAGGAAAAAAGATCCGCGTCGAGTCCCGAAACGGTCACGCCGAACACCGCGTCCAGTTTCAACAACGCAAAAAACGACGCGCTGTTCAACGTGACATCCAGCGTGGCCGTCACCGTCGCCCCCGGATTGGCGGCAGCGAAACGCATCACGCCTCCGTTGGCAAAGGTCACATCCCCGGTGGTGCTGAAGGTGGCGACAAAAGGAGAAGAAGCGGCGCTGCCGTCGTTGCGCACCGTCACGGACAAACGGGCGGTCTCTCCCGGATCCAGAATGCCATCCCGGTCGCAAGAGTCGCTCAGAGGGGTCAACGTGGCCTGGACCAGACTCATGGGCTGATCGGCGAAAAAGCTCTCCTTGACACCGGAGTGACCGGTGGAATAACGCGCCGGAGAGACCGCGCCCACCCCCAGGCCCCGACGGGCGAACGCCGCTTTCATCAAGGCGTAATCCGCCGCGTCACCGGCCTTGGCCACGGCAAGCAGCGCATCCCTGGCTTCGGTGAAGGTGGGATCCAGAGGGGTGAGTTTGCAGGCGGCCACCAGATAGGCGATCATCCGACGCTTGGCCTCGGCAAAGGTCAAACGGGTATCGTCTCTCAGCAAGGCCGCGTAGACCTCCCACAACGCCTGTCCCCAGATCTCCCCGGAGTTGTGAACCTCGGCGTTGCGACCCCCCACATCCTGCATGGGATGGGTGGTGGGCAGGGCGACGCCGTTCTGGATATGCTTGAAGGTCAACGCGTTCTTGGCAAAGTCGATGGAATAGGGCACACGACGCAACCCATAATAATAGGGCTGTTTTTCCGGCGAGTTGGACAGGGAATAGGCCCCGATGGCATACGTGCCCCGATAGGCCGAAGGGCCGCTTTCGCCGGGTCGCACCGCCAGCAGCATGGCCACGAAATCCCCCCAGCCTTCGCTCAGGCTTTCCCCTTGATTGTTGGTCAAGCCGGAACCGTCGCCGATGAGCCGTTCCACCAGGTAATGACCCCATTCGTGGGCGACCACCAGATTGTCCATGGCGCCGTTGCGGTCCTTGTTCTGGGCGCGGGTGAGGGTGACCTGAACCGTGGAACCGGCGGTCAGCAAGGCATCGAGGGCATCCCCATCCGGTTTGAGCACGAACACCGCAGGAATGGTGATCGAAGTGTCATCCCCGGACATGTTGAAAACACTGGTTTCTCCTTTCTGGTCCACCACGATCACGCCGATGGCTCCGGCGGTCTGAGCGAAGCGGACCTTTTCCGTGAACAGACACAAGCCCCGGTCGATCAACGCGACGCGCCCTTTCAATTGGGCGGCGTTGGTCGGGGTCTGACAGCCATCCCGGACCGGATCCACCCCATCCGTCAATCGGACCAGCGCGCCGGAAACCGAAAATTCCGTGGGACCAAACGCGGCTCTGCCCACATTGGTCAAGGTGGAAGCGGTGGGGCTGGTCACCTGGACCCCGATGGCCTGGGAACCGCTCCACAGCGACATGGACATATCCGGAGATTCCCCGTCCGCCGGCACCACCACACTGGCGTTGTCCCGTTCCGACAGATCATCCCGCAGTTCGGCGATCAAAGGATCCCCACCCTGTCCTCCCCGGGAATAGTTGTTGTTCTGGGCATTGCCCGCCGACTCGTTGAACCCCTGATCGTAGAACAGGTCATGCAAATAGTTGAGGGTATAAAACAACTGCACCACCGACGAGAGTCCCTGGGCCGGGGTATCGAACGGGCCCAGGGTCGGAGAGAAACGATAATCGAAGCTGCGGGTGGCGGAAGTGGGTACCCGGCCATTGACCAGGGCCTGACTCAAAATGGCATTGGAGACCGTGGCTTTGGCATCGACGTTGTTGCCGGAAGTGGAGGTGGCGGAGGCGGACAGCCAGGGATCCTGGGTGGAGATCGGTCCGTTTTGCAGGCTGATCAGGTTCTGGGCAACCGGATCCGGCAGGTAGGGGGGAGTGACGGTGGTTCCAGTGGGATTGGGCACCCCTTGAACGCCATTGGGATCGTTCATGGGGGCGTGATCGCCATCGGCCAGGGCGTGGACCCGATAGGTAAAATGGGCGTGGGAACGCTGATTCCTGGTGAACAGAATGGCTCCATCCACAGCCGAAACCACAAACGTCCGGGCTTCGGGGGTGGTGCGGTCGAAGTCGCTGCCGGTCAATTCGATCAGGTAGGCCGGAATCAGGGTGGATTCGGCGGGATAGAAGACCTTTTTCACCCGGGCCGGTTTGCGCAGGCGGTATTCGGCCCGGGAAAAATCGGCGCTGTAATATTGATAACCGTTGCGGGTATCCACCAACTGCCATCCATCCGGGGCATCCTGACCCCCCATGCGCCGCAACGCCTTGTCGATGGCGGTTTCCGGGGACACCGGAAAGGCGAGATCCGCAGGGGGAGCGGGAATCGGCAGCCCACCGGTGGTGGTGACCAGGGTATGGTTGCGGTCGTAAAGCAGATTGGTCTCCCGGTGGAAGATTTCGATCTCATCGACCGTGGCCCGGGACTTAATCACGATGGGACCGGAGCCGGTATCGTGGATGTGGTGGATGCGGGGTTGAATCTCCGCCGTGCCTGGGCGGGTGGGGGGATACAGGGTGCGGAGATGGTTCAGGGCCTGGGTCTGAAGATCCCCCGGCGGCGCGGAAGGCGCCAGGACCGGCGCAACGACCGGATTGGCCCCGGTGGTGTTGGATGGGACCACCGGGGAGGATGGGGTAACGGAGGGGTCATCCTTCCCGAGTTGACCGATCCCCACCAGCAGGATCAGTACGATCACGAGGAGCGCGGTATATCTCATGGATGACCCCGATCATGATGGTTTTTATGCCGGATGAATGGCGCCCAACACCGCCGGAGCGGTGGCCCCGGTGGCCCCGGGCAGCGACGAGGGCAGACCTCTCAAGGTGCGCACCGCGAACCAGGCGAAGGCCTGGGCTTCCAGGGTATGGGCATCGACTCCCCGATCCGCGGCATCGGAGATGCGGGCGGCGGGCAGACGGTGTTGCAGACGTTCCACCAGGGAGCGATTTTTGGCTCCGCCTCCGCACAGAATCAGCCGTTGCGGACCCGGTGGCAGCAGTCGTTGACAGGCCTCGGCCACGGTTTCTGCGGTGAATTGGGTCAAGGTGGCCAGTCCATCCGGGCTTTCCAGATGGGGATGGCGGGTCAGGAGTTCCGTCAGCAGTTCGCCCCCGAACTCCTCCCGTCCTGTGGATTTGGGAAAGGAGCGGCTGAGATAGGGATGGCTCATGAGCCAAGCCAGGGCGGTGGCATCCACCCGACCCTGGGCCGCGGCCACGCCATCGAGGTCCACGGAGCGGATCCCCTGATGCAGGCGGGTGGCCAGCAGATCCAGCAGGGAGTTGGCCGGTCCCACATCTCCGGCGATCAGGGGGCGTTCCGGCTGGCCCGAAAGGGCGGTGACATTGGCCACCCCTCCCAGATTGACCACCGCGATCCGTTGACCGGGTTGGGAGAACAGCACCTGATGAAACAGTGGCGCCAACGGTGCCCCTTCTCCGCCTTTGGCCATGTCGGCGGGGCGGAAGTCGGCCACGGTGGTCACGCCGGTGCGGGCGGCGATGATGAACGGGTCACCGATCTGCCAGGTGAACAGGGGCGGACGATGGCGCACGGTCTGGCCATGGCTGCCGATCACCTGTACCCGGTCCATGGACAATCCACCGCGTCGGCAGACCTCCAGGGCGGCGTCGGCGAACCGTTCCCCCAGTTCCCGATGCAAAGCCCCCATACGGTCGAGTTCCCCTGCGCCGGGTTGATACAGGGCTAAAATCCGTTGATGCAGTTCGTCGGGAAAGGGTTGTTCCAGATCCGCCAACACCCGGGGAACCGACTCCCCATCGGTACGCACCAGCACGGCATCGATACCATCCGCCGAGGTTCCGGACATCAGCCCTATGGCGATCCGATGTTCATCCATTGTCCCCATTCTCCCTTGATCGTCTTTGCAATCCCGCATGGATCCTTGTGTGCAAACCCCTTCATGGTGGCCGGTTTTGAAAAGGTTGTCAACTTGGGCAACTGTCAATTTTTGTAAGTCAGACAGGGCATTTTCCGGCAGAGCCAGCGGATGCCTGTGGCACAAGCCGGGTGATTCCGTTATCATGGAGTGATTTTCCGTCACACCACGTTCCAGTCAGACACGGGGTAACACGCATGAAATCCGTCAACGAACAGATGGCCATCATCCGTCGGGGTACAGCACAGATCATCTCCGAAGAGGCCATGGAGCAAAAACTAGCCCGTTCCGTTCAGACCGGCATTCCGCTCAAGATCAAGACCGGATTTGATCCCACAGCTCCGGATCTGCATCTGGGGCATACGGTCTTGTTGCAAAAAATGCGTCAATTCCAGGAGTTGGGTCATGAGGTGATCTTTTTGATCGGGGATTTCACCGGCATGATCGGCGATCCCACGGGCAAAAGCGAAACCCGCAAGCCTCTCACCTCCGAAGCGATCAACGCCAATGCCGAGACTTACAAGGCTCAGGTGTTTCGCATTCTCGATTCCCGGGCCACCCGTGTGGTGTTCAACAGTTCCTGGATGGAACGAATGACCGCCGCCCAGATGATTCAGTTGGCCGCCAAGCAAACCGTGGCGCGTATGTTGGAACGGGATGATTTCACCAAACGTTACCGTTCCGAGCGTCCGATTGCCATTCATGAATTTCTTTATCCTTTGGTGCAGGGATACGATTCGGTGGCGTTGCGGGCGGATGTGGAGTTGGGGGGTACGGATCAGACTTTCAATCTGTTGATGGGTCGGGAGTTGCAAAAGGAGTACGGGCAGGAACCGCAATGCGTCATCACCATGCCGATTCTCGAAGGGCTGGACGGCGTGCAGAAGATGTCCAAGTCTTTGAACAATTACATTGCGATTCAAGATTCTGCCGACGATATTTTCGGCAAGACCATGTCGATTTCGGATACGCTCATGTGGCGTTATTATGATTTGTTGTCGGATCGGACGTTGGAGGAGATTCATCAACTGGAGGCGGAGGTTCGTGGGGAGCGTTTGCATCCCATGGCGGTGAAAAAGCAGTTGGCCGAAGAGTTGACGGGTCGGTTTCACGGCAGTGAGGAGGCGCGGCGGGCTTTGGAGCGGTTTGAGGCGCGTTTTTCCAACAAGGAGACGCCGGAGGATCTGCCGGAGTTCGTTTTGGACAACGGTGGACAGCCCATGGGGTTGGCGGATGCGATGCGGTTGGCCGGGTTGGTGGTTTCCAATTCCGAGGGGATGCGTTTGATTCGGCAGCAGGCGGTGAGTGTGGACGGGGTGAAAGCGGCGGATGCGCGGCAGATGTTGTCGCCGGAGCGTCATATTCTGAAGGTAGGCAAGTTGCGTCACGCCGCAGTCGTGATCGCCTGATCCCCGATCATCAACCCATTGAAAAAAAGCGGGGGTCTGGGGGATTCCTCCCCCAGGAATTTGACTTTCGCCTTTGACTGTCGCGTAATTTTCAAACAATCAAAACATTAAAATCAAAGTCCTGGGGAATGAATTCCCCAGACCCCTTCTTTATTTTTCAATGATGGATTTTAATCGGATTCTTAACGCTTGGGACGTGACGGCGGGGGACTGTAAACGGCCTTGGGATAACTGCCATCAAAAATCTCCTTGGGATCCCGACCATTGGGCCGCAAGGACTTGTTGAACGTGTTGTTGATGGCATTCTCAATCGGAGTCTTGTTCCAAATGATGATCGCTGCCACCAAAAAAATCACCAAAGAACCAATCACCCAAAAAAATCCAATCCCCGGCAAAACCGTTCGCGCAATGAACGCCTCGGAAGGATTGTTGGGATTGTAAAAAGTTTGCACCGTCTTGCCAACCGGATAACGATCCACAGTCACCTGGGCAAAACGCTCAAACAAAAACAAAGCAGCCTGGGGATCGGTCTCAATCTGGTTGCCTGAATACTCGGTATCCCCGGACTTGAAACGGTAAACGATCTCAACCCGATACAAAGGAAACCAATTGAAAAACATCGCCCCGTCCGGCTTCATGCCGGATTGAACAATGACTCCCTCCGTATGTGGCCAGTTGGAAGATTCGGCATACTTGAGAATCGGTTGGATGAAAATGACAAAAAAGATCACTCCCAGCACCAAAGCCACATTGCGCGTGAGCAGATACAGATTTCGTCCCATCCACGTCTATCCTTTCAAAAAGGAAACCGCCAGGGTAACCATAATAAAGGAATGGATCCGCCATTTCCATCCTGTTAGTAAAAATGGCCCCCATTAACAAAATTTATTATCATACCCTTTCTTACCAAATCCACTAAAAAGCAAATTTTATACCATCGAAATTCCAAACATGGCCCGGCGGGTAACCCCGCCGAACCACGGAGAGCATCCTTGTCCAAGGGATGTAACCATTGAATCGGCGGATGAACGGCAAGGGTTGAATGGTTTCTAACCGGTGACCACCACGGCGCGTGGAATGCGCTGATAATCCGGCAACAACACAATCCTCTCGAAACCGGCCTCCCGAAACACCTCCACCGCAGCCACTCCCTGATCGTGACCAACCTCCACCACCGCCACTCCCCCTGGACGCAAACGACTGCGCACCAGTCCGGGAAGCCGTACCACCACCCGCAACCCATCCACCCCGCCATCCAAAGCCAAATGGGGCTCCCAATCACGCACTTCGGGCTGCAACCCCTCCAACGCTTCAGAGACGATATAAGGAGGATTGACCACCACCACGTCAAAGGAGTCGGAAGAGGGCAGGGGAACGTCCAGATCCCCTTCCACAAGGGTAACACGATCCACGCAACCGGTTTTCACGGCATTGCGCTGCGCCAGTTCCAACGCAGACCCGGAAAGATCACTTCCCCATCCCCGCGCCTGGGGATATTCGCTCAACAAGGCACACAAAACCGCACCACTGCCCACACACGGCTCAAAGATCCGCAATGGCGCCTCACGGTCCGGGAAATGCGCCAAAACCGACTCCAGCAACAACTCGGTCTCGGGACGGGGGATCAACGCGGCGGAACTGGAGAAAAATTCGATGCCCCAAAACTCCCGAACCCCCAACAGATGAGCCACAGGCTCCCGGGCGGCGCGTCGGGTGAGCAACGCCTTGAACGCGGCCAGTTCAGCCGCGTTCAAGGGACGATGGGGATCCAGGAAAAGGTCAAGGCGCCGCAGATTGAGGGCCTTGGCGAGAATGAGTTCGCTATCGAGGCGGGGGGATTCGACGCCCCGCCGTTCAAGCCAGGGGGCGCTCCATCCGAGCAGGGTGCGAACAGTCCAGGCAGGAGCGGTCAACGGACTCCTAACGGGACTGGGTGCGTTGGGTCAAAACGTTGGAAGCCAAATGGGTCACGTCACCCGTTTTTCTCTTTTTGAGCAGCGCCAAAAGCTGATTGCTCTGATTGCGGAAATCGGCCTGGAATTTTCTTTCCACCGGACCGCTCGAAGGCAACTGAACGGTGAAGGGATTGACCTGATCGCCGTTGATGCGAACCTCGTAATGGAGATGAGGCCCCGTGGCGGTACCCGTGGCGCCGACCCGACCGATCACTTCACCCTGCCGCACCCGGTCACCCTGACGCAAACCGCTGGTAAAGGAGTTGAGATGGGCATAAGCGGTGCTGAATTTGGGGCTGTGACGCACGATGATCATGTTGCCATAACCACCCTGGTAGCCGATGGAATCCACCACACCTTCACCGGCAGCCCGTACCGGAGTACCCACGGGAGCGGCGTAATCCACACCCTTGTGGGCCCGGTTGTAACCGAAGACCGGATGCAACCGGTTGCTGGAAAAAAGCGAGGAGACCCGGGTATAGTCCATGGGGGCACGGATGAACATCTTGCGGACGTTGTTGCCGTCCTTGTCGAAATAACCCACCCGCCCATTGGGATCGATATACCGGACCGCCCGGAACAGTTGTCCCTGATTGGTGAATTCGGCTGCCACGATATCCCCGTCACGCACCCGCTTGCCTTTGTAGAACAACCCTTCCTGGACGATGGTGAAACGGTCACCGGGATGCAGGTCACGGGCGAAGTCGATATCCCACTCGAACAGACCCGACAGCTTGATGGCCAGATTGCGCGACAAACCGGCACGCTTGGCGGCGACAAACAGGGAACGCTCGTTGCGGATGGTGCCGTCGATGGACTCCAGACGGACATCCAGCATTTTCTTTTCAAACTTGGCGGTAAAATTCTTGCCATCCCGACTGGTGATCCAGAAGGTACGCTCCCGGTCCACCGGATACATCATGCCCAGCAGATTGCCATTGGGGGCGAAAGAGAGGGTCATGGTCTTGCCCGGGGCCAACTGTCTGGCCAGATCGTAAACCGGACGGGCCGCCTTGGAGAGTTGCAACGCGGTCAGATTGGGAATCCGCCGCCGGGACAGCAGTTCGCCCAGAGAGTCGCCAGGACGGATGGTGATTTCCTTGGTGGTGACCGCCAGACCCGCGAACTCCCGGGAAAGGGACTCGGAAATCGAAGCCGAAGCGGCATTGTCATCGTCATCGGAGGTGTTGTCGTCTTCCACCACGATATCGGAATTGCCTTCGGTGTTGCGCTCGACGCTGTGTTCTTCGGTTTCCTGGTTGTTATTGGTGTTGGAGTCGTCGGTGGAAGACTCCTTTTTGAGCTGTTCGGCCACGCTCGGCTGGGGCAGGGGCAGACGGTTCTTGTCCAAAGCGGCGGTGATGCGCTCCTGCTCGTCCACCGAAATGCGCAAGGTCAGATCCCGGTCCACGGGATAACCGAAACCGATCAGCTGATTGTTTTGATTGAAGGTCAACTTGACCGGGGTATCGGTCTTGAGACGCTGCGTCAAATCGAACAGCGGTTTGGCCTTGAGCGCGAAAAGTTTGACGGTTCTTTTGGGGATGTTTTGACGCTGCATCAGGTTGGCGTAGGTGTCGTCGCGACGAACCCGCTCGATCACCACCCGGGACTTGGAAGCGGTCCGTTGCGGTTCGACCACGGTCTGGATCGGAACCAGCGAGGCCAGACGCACCGGCGTCGAGGGGAGCTGGGAGACATTTCCGCGTCCATCGATGGTCGGGTCCGTGACACGCGAGGAGGAATTGGACTGATCCTCGCCCTTGAGCATCCGCTGCAAATAGTCCGGAGTACCACTTCCTCTGGTACTCGCATTCGCGCTGCCGCAGGCTGTAATGAGCAAAATGGCCGACAGCGTGCTGCGCAACAGAACCGGGGATGAAAAGAGCATTCGATTTATCCACTTCAATTTCAAGCAGTTAACATTTATCACCCATCTGCCTGGCCGGAAAAAATTCCTATGCAATTCACGGTCCGTTTACATGACGGGAGGCTGAAAAACGATCATCGTCTATTTTCATAGGGCATAAATCGACCTTTCTAGAGACATTGTTACCTTATGTCAAGAGATTTTCTGACTCCCCATAATTTACCGGACATCAAACCCGACACCACTTTCGCGTTTAAAAAAAGTATGAAACAATCCCACAACCTTTGACAACCCCACCCCTTGCAAAAAGATTACCGAAACCCATGAACCTCGTATTCGCCGATCCTGGTCTGTTGAACAATCTGGGACACCACGCCAATTCATGCCGTCATGTCGTTTTCGAGGCCAGACGACGGGGTATTCCCTCGGCGGTGCTGGCCTACAACCAGATCGAGGACTTTCTGCGCGACGAACTGCTGGCCATTCCCTGGTTCCGCTGCAACCCCTACGGCACTTACGACGACGATCCGTTATGCGGCTGGTTGAGCAATTTTGATTTTATGGCCAACGTCACCCACGAGGATCTCACCCGTCTGCACGGAGTGGGTCGGGATGATCTGATTTTTCTCAACTCCGCCGGACCGGCCCAATTTGCGGCCATGTTGCGCTGGGTTCAATCGCTGCCCGAGGATCAACGCCCCACGGTGATCATCGAATTCGGCCAGTACGCCGGACTCATGCCCCGCGAAACCGATCAGGGAATCCAGCTCTCCTTGTGTTATCAGGGGGATCCCCGACCGTTGCTGCTGCGTTACATCGCCAAGAAACACCTCTCCCAGGGGAATCATCCCTGGCTGCGTCTGGCCACTTTCGACGCCCAGGCATCGGCGATTTACGAAAAACTGTTCGACCATCCGGTACACGCGTTGCCCCTTTCCAACCGTGCCGTCACCGGCTGCCGGGACCGGACCGGAACCAGACCGGTCACCATTGCTTTACTGGGTCACCAGCGGCTGGAAAAAGGCTTCGGCTTTGTCCCGGAACTGGCGGGACGACTCTTGAGTCTGCAACCCGACATCCGCATTCTGGTTCACAACGGCGCTCCGGATCTGTGCGTGGATCTGCAAAACCAACTGCGTACCATGGCCGCCGCCGATCCCCGTCTGATCCTCGACGAGCGACCCGCCGGACCCGATCTCTGGAGTCAACTGCTCGATCAATCGGATCTGGTGGTCTGTCCGTATTACCGGGACCATTTTGTCTCCACCTATTCGGCTTTGGCCAGCGAAGCCATCGCCAACGCCATTCCCCTTGTGGTCCCCTCCCGGACCACCATGGCGATTCTGGTACAACGATTCGGTTCTCCCGGCATCATCTACGACGACCCTTCGGACCGTTCCTCCCCCGAAATCGTGTTGCAAGGGGTACTCGCCGCGCTGCATCACTTCGACGCGCTGGCCACCCGTGCCAAGGTGGCCTCCCAGCAGTGGGAAGCCTTGAACGGACCGACGCAACTGCTCGACACCATGCTCTCCTGGCACGCGACGCGTTAAAAGGTGAATCCATGAAGATTCTGTTCAGCAACCCCCCCTGGTGGCAGGATCTCTCCTGGCACACCCTGGATAACGGAGCCACCTTTCCCATTCACCGGGCCGGGGTGCGGGCCGGATCCCGTTGGCCATTCACCTACCAGATTCCGATTCCGCCGGATCGCTTCGAGTTTGGATCCTATCTGCCGTATCCGTTTTTCATGGGTTACGCCGCCACCTACAGCGCCAAGGCTCTGGGGGTACCGGTGGTGTTCCGCGACAGCATCGCGTTGCGCGAGTCCTACGACCGTTATTACGACTATCTCGAACGGGAACGATTCGATCTCATCGTCATCGAATCCGCCTCGCCGAGCTGGGATCACGATCAAACCGTGATGCGGGAAATCGCCCGGCGTCTGCCCCATACCCGCTTCGTGATCACCGGCCCGATCACCTCTTTGGGAGAAGAGATTCTCAACGCCGCTCCCAACATTCAGGCGGCGGTGCGGGGGGAGTATGAAAAAGGAGTGGTCAAGGCGGTCAACGGCTCCAGCGGCGTGATCGATTTCGATCTGCTCACCCTGGAGGAGATGAACGCCGCGCCGTTTCCCTATTTCGACCATCTGTACGCCTATCGCTACTGGGACAGCAATCCGGTGGGACAGCTTGCCCCCCATGCCCAGGTGTTGACCAGCCGGGGATGTCCGTTCAAGTGCATTTTCTGCGTGTGGCCCGCCACCATGACCGGCAATGATCCGGATGGCAGTGGCAAGCGATTCGTGCGTCATTACAGCGGGGATTACCTGGAAGCCTTCCTGACGGAACTGGTGCATAAATACCATTTCAAATCCATCTATTTCGACGACGACACCTTCAATCTCGGGGATCGTCACGTCGAAAAGGTGTGCGCCATCATGCGCAAGCTTCAGGTGCCCTGGTCGGCCATGTGCCGTTCCGACACTTCGGGTCTGCACCTGTGGAAGGAAATGAAGGACAGTGGCTGTTTCGGGGTCAAGGTGGGTTTCGAGAGTGGCAATCAGGAGGTGGTGGACAAGATTGTCAACAAGCGGCTCAATCTGGAAGAGGCCCGGCGTGTCGCCCATGAGATCAAGCGGGTGGGCATGACCCTGCATGGCACGTTCACCTTTGGACTGCCGGGGGAAACCCCGGAACAGGTTCAAGACACCGAACGCTACATCAGCACATTGCCTTTGGATTCGATCCAGAAATCCGGCTGCGCCGAAATCGAAGGGGCTCCGTTGCACGCCCTGAGTCAGAAAAAATCCCTGCCGGCCTATCCTTCCGCCCGGCTGGATGACAACTACGTCCGCGCCACGGACGGTCAATTGAAATACGAAAACCTTGCCCATTGAATGAACGAGGCTTTCCCATGAATCCCAGGCGCATCGTGGTGACGGGTGGAGCCGGTTTTGTCGGTTCCAATCTGGCTTTGGCTTTCAAGCGGGATCTGGAAGGGGTGGAGGTGGTCGCCCTGGACAACCTGAAACGTCGGGGCGGAGAGTTGTCCCTGGAGCGGTTGCGTCGGGGAGGGGTGACGTTTCAGCATGGAGACATCCGCTGTCCCGAGGATCTGGACGCTTTGGGGGCTGCCGATCTGATTGTCGAGTGTTCGGCGGAACCCAGTGTGCAGGCCGGATATGGCGGCTCCCCCGCTTATGTGATCCACACCAATCTTTCGGGGACGATCCATTGTCTGGAGTACGCCCGCAAGCATGGCAGCGGGTTGATTTTTCTTTCCACCAGTCGGGTTTATCCCATTGCCGGTCTGCGTGCCCTTCCGTTGGAGGAGGCGGAAACCCGTCTTGTGGTCCCGCAGGGGAAAACGGGCATGGGATGGTCCGCAGCGGGAATCGCGGAGTCGTTTCCGATGCAGGGCAGTCGTTCCATTTACGGAACCACCAAGCTCGCTTCGGAGTTGCTCATCGAAGAGTATCGGGCCATGTATGGTCTCAAGACCATCATCAACCGGTGTGGCATTTTGACCGGACCCTGGCAGATGGGCAAGGTGGATCAAGGGGTGATCGTGTTGTGGATGGCGCATCATCTGTTCGGGTTGCCTTTGGGTTACATGGGGTTCGGGGGCACGGGAAAACAGGTGCGGGATCTGTTGCATGTGGATGATCTGTATGATCTTCTGCGCATCCAAATGGGGGATCTGGATACCCATTCCGGAGCGGTTCACAATGTGGGGGGTGGTCAGGCGATTTCGATCAGTCTGCGGGAGTTGACCGATTGGTGCAGGCGCATCACGGGTCGTGACGTGTCGATGCGCTCCGATCCGGTGACCAAGGATTTCGACATTCCTTATTATGTCAGCGATCACGAGCAGGTGACGCGGATTTGTGGATGGTCTCCGAAAAGGGGAGTCGAGCAGACGTTGAATGACATCCACGCCTGGATTGTCGATCATCGTGACCTGTTGGCTCCTTTGTTGGGCGCGTCGTAATGGCGAGAGGGTCCGGGAGACTCATCTCCCAGGATTTTGATTTTTTTCAATCGTTTTAACAGCTTCCAACCCATCGACGAAGGTGAATGTTTCATGAGCGTTGCCATTGTCACCGGATCCGCAGGCTTGATCGGCGCGGAGACCGTTCGCTTTCTCTCCGCCAAAGGCATGAACGTCATCGGCATCGACAACGATATGCGCCGCTACTTTTTCGGCGACCAAGCCAGCACCGATTGGGCGCGACAAGAACTGGAACAAAAAATCCCCAACTATCAACACCACACCATCGACATCCGCGACAACACGGCGATCCAAAAACTCTTCGACCACTACAAAAACGACATCCAACTCATCGTCCACACCGCCGCCCAACCTTCCCACGACTGGGCAGCCAAAGAACCCATGGTCGATTTCACCATCAACGCCAACGGCACCCTGACCCTGCTGGAAGCCACCCGTCAACTCTGCCCGCAAGCCACCTTCATCCATTGCAGCACCAACAAGGTCTACGGCGACGCCCCCAACCGACTGCCGCTCATCGAACAATCCACCCGCTGGGAACTGGATCCCTCCCATCCCTGGGCCAAAGACGGCATCGACGAAACCCTCTCCATCGACCAATCCACCCACAGCCTTTTCGGCGTCTCGAAAGTGGCCAGCGATCTGCTGGTACAGGAATACGGTCGCTACTTCGACATGAAAACCGCCTGCTTTCGCGGCGGTTGCCTCACCGGACCTGGCCACTCCGGCGCCCCCCTGCACGGTTTTCTGTCGTACCTGATGAAATGCGCCGTCACCGGAACCCCCTACACCGTACTCGGCTACAAAGGCAAACAGGTACGGGACAACATCCACTCCCACGACCTGGTCAACGCCTTCTGGCACTTCTTCCAGGCCCCGAAAAGCGCCGCAGTCTACAACATGGGCGGTTCACGCCACTCCAACTGCTCCATGCTCGAAGCCATCACCCTGTGCGAAGAGTTGACCGGACGACCCATGACTTGGAACTACCAGGAGGAAAACCGCATCGGTGACCACATCTGGTGGGTCGGCAGCGTCAACCGCTTCCGTCAGGACTACCCGGAATGGCAGTACACCTATGACATCCGGGGAATCCTCAAGGAGATTCACGACGCTTTGACGGAGCGGGTTTTGGGGAGATAGATAAAAAATTTACGGAATGGGCCAATCAACGACCCCCCATTGAAAACGGGGGGTCGTTATCAATTTGGTGCGGTTAGCGAACAAAAAAACTCAGCATCAACGTCAGCTCTCGATGATCGGGGGCGTGCCACATCAGGCGATAAAACGAAAGCTTGCAATAACTGTTTTCCTTTAACAGATCAATAAGCTCTGCTAAAATTTTATTAAAAAAATCTTTATTTGTATACATGTTATTCTTATTATAATCACGATCGTTCCAGGCAATCGCCATCCCAATAAGCAAAGCAAATATGGGATTGACAAAAAGAAAAACATCATTATCGCCATCAATGGACTGAATGGGCTTAATCCGATTCAACCAGGACATCACTGCGGCCCCTTTTCGATTGAGAGCCGGCGCGTCATCCGCGAATTCATGAATCTGCGAGGCCCGATACAAATCGATAAAGGCCGATTCGATGGCCACTCTCAACAAGGCCGGATCCAGATTCACCTTCTCGATTTTCTTTTCGATGAGGGACTCAAATTGCTCACCATTCAAAAACGCTTCAAAAACACCATAAAAGGCGTTATTGACGTATTTAGTTACCTCATCTTTAAAAGATAAAGAATTTTCTGAATCAAGCAAATCTTTAATTTTGTTTCCAAGCACAAAAAATTTATCAGACATGTTTTTGAATTACCAAATACTTTCAGCCACCGCTGACAGTGGGTGCATGGTCAGCAGATTTGTTCTTGTTTTCATCGGAGGGCAACGGGGGCAAACGCCAAACATAGCCCTGATGGCAATTTTCGGTGACAAAGCAGGCGACGCTCACGGGTCTGTTATAGGCTGCTGCCGCAGATTGACGTTTCGCCAAGGGCATACACTCCGGGAAATCCGCCTCAGTCCATATTTTGCCCATTTTAATCACCTTTGAATTTTAAAAGGTTATCTCTATGAAACCCGAAATAGCACCCTTTTTTTCAAAAAGGTTAAACACACTTTTTGAAATCGTGTCAACAAAAAATCAAGCCAAAACAAAATAATACTTCCTTAAGTATTATTTTTCCACCCTTCCAGCGCCTCCATGGCCCGTTTGGCCATGACGGGTTTGCGGTCCACTTTGCGGCAACGTTCGGTGAGTGGGGGGAAGAGGCCGAAATTGACGTTCATGGGTTGAAAGTGAGTCGGGTCGCTTTGGGTGACGTGGTGGAGCAGGGCGCCATGGGCGGTGGTGGGGGGAGGGGGTTCGGGCAAGGTATCGTGTTGGAGCAGGTGGGCGATGAACAGGCCCGCCATGAGTCCAGAGGCGGCGGATTCCACATAGCCTTCCACGCCGGTGATCTGGCCGGCCATGAAAAGGTTCGGGTGATTTTTCAGGCGCAGATGGGAATCCAGCACGGTCGGGCCGTTGATGTAGGTATTGCGATGGATGGCGCCGAGGCGGGCGAATTCGGCGTTTTCCAGGCCGGGGATGGTGCGGAAGATGCGTTTTTGTTCTGGCCATGTCAATTTGGTTTGGAATCCCACCAGATTCCAGAGGGTGCCCAAGTGGTTATCCTGGCGCAGTTGCACCACGGCGTGGGGGGTGGCGCCGCCCTGGTGGGGATTGTTGAGTCCGACCGGTTTCATGGGGCCGAAGCGCAGGGTTTCGGGTCCGCGTGCGGCCATCACTTCGATGGGCAGGCAGCCTTCAAAGTAGATGGGTTTCTCGAAGGGGCGGCAGGGGGTTTGGTCGGCCTGGATGAGGGCGGAGATAAATTGATTGTATTGGATTTCGTCGAGGGGGCAATTGATGTAATCCGCACCACCTTTGTCGTAGCGGGATTGGCGGAAGGCTTGGTTGAAATCGATGGATTCCAGGTGGACGATGGGGGCCAGGGAATCATAGAAGTAGAGCCGTTCCGCGCCGACGAGGGATTCCAGTTGGGTGGCCAGGGCATCGGAGGTGAGGGGGCCGGTGGCGATCAGGGTGATTCCATCTTCGGGGATGGTGGTAATTTCTTCGCGGATCAAGGTGATGTTCGGGTGATGGGTGATGCGTTCGGTGATCCAGTTGGAGAATCCTTCCCGGTCTGTGGCCAGGGCGCCGCCTGCGGGGGTACGGTTGGCGTCGGCGGCGGCGAGGATCAAGCTGTTGAGGGTACGCATTTCCTGGTGGAGCAAGCCTACGGCGTTATGTTGCCAATCGTCGGCGCGCAGGGAGTTGGAACAGACCAATTCGGCGCAGCGATCGGTGTGGTGGGCCGGGGAGAAGCGTTGTGGGCGCATTTCGTAGAGGTGGACAGTGACGTTACGGTTGGCCAATTGCCAAGCGGCTTCGGATCCGGCCAAGCCGGCTCCAATGATACGAATCGCGTTCACAGATCGAAATCCTTATCTGAAACTATTGAAAAAAAAAGAGAGGGTCTGGGAGATTCATCTCCCAGGGTTTTAATCTTTTAATCTTTTGACGTTGGCGCGCTTTTACGAAAGCTTTTTTCGCGTCTTTTGCGAAAAAAGCGCAGCGCGCCCTCAGCTCCACCCTGGGTACTCGTCTGATTGACCGGGCTGTTTGTTTTTTGTTCTTCCGAATCCCTGTCAAGCTCCGCACGCATGATGCAGGAGTCGTTTCCAAAAAACGGAAACGACTCCTGCGAAGGCTCACTCGTACAGGCGCGAGTGATTGGTTTGAAGCGCGCTTGCGCTTTTTTTCGCAAAAGGCGCGAAAAAAAGCTTTTTTGAAAAGCGCGCTAAAGGCAAAAAAAGTCAAAACCCTGGGAGATGAATCTCCCAGACCCTCTCTTTTTTTTAAATAGTTTCAAAGATTATCAATAGAATGGACGCCTCGGGCGCGGGATGCCGACACCACGCCGCGCCGTCATCACCGTCTCACGCTTTTTCACCGTCTCCGCCGGAATCTCTTTCAAAAAACGCGACGCAATCGCCGGCTCCAACCGCTGATACGTCCGCCGCATCCGGGCATGACTCAAAAACAACTTCTCCTTGGCGCGGGTCATCCCCACATACGTCAAACGCCGCTCCTCCTCCACCGCCGCCCCCCCCCCTTCTTCCATCGCCATCTTGTGGGGCAACAAACCTTCCTCCAAACCCACCAGGAATACCACCGGAAACTCCAACCCCTTGGCCGCATGCAAAGTCGAAATCACCACCCGACTCACCCCGTCATCCCGCCGCTCCGAACCCGGAGGATCGGATTCCAGCGAGGCCCGCTCCAAAAACCCACCCAGATCATCCACCTGCGACAAAAATACCCGCAACTCCCGCAGATTCTCACGAATATCATTGCGCCGCTCATCCAACTCCACCGCCTCCATGTAACCGGACTCGTCCAACACCTTGTCCAAAACTTCCACTGGATGAGCCACCTCCAACATCGCATGAGCCTCGTCCATCAACTGCACAAAACCCCGCAACTTGGCCAAAGCCGCCGGACCCAATCCCCCACGGGCCACCACCAGACGGGCACCATCCAACCACGATCCACCCACCTCGACCGCCGCCGCCTGAATCTCCTCCAACGCCTTGGGACCCAACTTGCGACTCGGAACATTGATGATCCGCTCACACGCCAAATCATCCCGAAACGAATGGGCCAACCGCAAATAACACACCGCATCCTTGATTTCGGCCCGATCCATGAACCTCAATCCGCCACTGACCCGATACGGCAAATTGAACTCATGAAAAGCCTGCTCGAACAACCGGGTCTGACTGGAAGTGCGTACCAAGACCGCCATGTCATGCAACGGCCTCACCGCTACCTGACGCAAAATCTCCCGGGTGACATGACGGGCCTCATCCTCCCCATCCTCGGCCACATAGGTCTCCAAAAGCGCCCCTTCCGCACCCGTGGTCCACAACGTCTTGCCCTTGCGACCCTTGTTGTGATCGATCAATCCCCCGGAAGCCTTGAGAATATTCCCCGTGGAACGGTAATTCTGCTCCAGCCGGATCACCCGGGCATTGGGAAAATCATCCTCGAACTTCAAGATGTTCTCCAGCCGTGCGCCGCGCCAGCTGTAAATCAACTGATCATCATCCCCCACCACACACAACGCTCCCCCCACCGCCAAACAACGCATCCAGTCGTATTGCACCTTGTTGGCGTCTTGATACTCGTCCACCAACAAATGACGGAAACGCTTCTGATACCCCAACAAAATCTCCGGCGCCCGATCCCAAAGCTTCAGACAGTTGGACAACAGATCCCCGAAATCCATGGCGTTCAAACGCCGCAACTCGTCTTGATAATCGTTGTAAAAGCCGCTGATGCGCATCAAATCCCGCGAGGCTTTCAACCGGGTCTCCCCCAGATCGTCCGGCCCCAATCCGTCATCCTTCCAACGACCGATGGACATGGCCAACCGCTTCGGGTTCCAATAGGGATCAAGGAAACCTTTTTGCTCGGACAGCCGTTTGATCAACCGCTGCTGCTCGCCGGAATCCAGAATGGTGAAATTGGGATCGAAACCCAATACCTCCGCATTCGCACGCAACATGCGCGCGCCCATGCCGTGAAAGGTGCCAATCCACAAACGACGGGTACTCTCTTCATCCAGATTCAAAAGATCCGCCACCCGCTCGCGCATTTCCAAAGCGGCCTTGTTGGTGAAAGTCACCGCCAGGATCTCCCCCAAACCCGCCTCGCCTTGATGAAGCAAACGGGCCAGACGACGGGTCAAAACCCGGGTCTTTCCGGATCCCGCACCCGCCAAAACCATCAGGGCGCCTTCGGAGGCCATCACCGCCTGCTGCTGCGGAACGTTGAGATCTGCAAGAAAATCAATGGAAGTCACGGAGCTTCGGATCCTTCATGAAAAACGCAAGGAAAGGTAAAGCCAAAGGCGGGTACGACCGATAAAACGGTTAATGGGATTCATGTTAATCCCCCGAACCGCTTCCCACAAGCTCTTTTGGATGAGTGCGCAAAGGATCTCGCCATGATGATTTCCAATTCGACAGCAGCCGTGGTGTCGTTCTCCTCGAATCGCTCCGCCAGCGCCGTCAACAGCGGAAACGCCTCGACCGGATTCGGACCCGAATATCAAGTGGATCTCTCCTCTCAAGGAGTGGCGTTCGCCAATCCGGCCTCGGGAGTCACCGAATCGAAAATGCGCAACGTGCTGACCCGCATTCTGCTGGAAACCCTCTTCGGCGCGGATGCCAGCGCCAAACCGGATCAACCGGAAACCTCCGAAGAGGAAATGGTGCGCGAAGTGGTCCTGGATCCCCTCGCGGAAGAAAAATTGCAAGAAATCGCCCAGAATTGACCGCCAAACGCCCTGGGGGAACCATCCCCCAGGGATGATTCCTCTTTCAAGACCGACAAAAGATACCCAATCGAACCCTGCATGAACATCCTGCCGATATTGCTCCTGCTGTTTCTGGCCGGTTGCGGAGAGCCTGCCACCGGTTCGGTGCAAGGATATGTGGAAGGGGAATATCTCCACATCGGCGCCCTTTCCGGTGGTCGTCTGACTGGGGTGGCCGTGACCAAAGGCGCCACGATCCAAAAGGATCAACCCCTGTTCACCCTGGAAAACGATCTGGAAATGCTGGCCTCCGAAGAGGCGCGAGCCAATCTGGAACGGGCCAAAGCCCAACGGGACAACCTGCTCACCGGCAAACGGGACAACGAAATCCGCATTCTCGAAAAACAGCGGGAACAAGCCCAGGCCAGTCAACGTCTGAGCGCCCTGCAAAAAAGGCGTCAGGAAAGCCTGCTCAAAAGCGATGCCACCAGTCAATCCAGACTGGATGAAATCACCAGCGCCCAACAACGGGATGAAGCCCGGGTCGCAGAGTTGACCGCCGCCATCGCATCCGCCCGCGACGGGGGCCGGGAGGCGGAAATCGCCGCCGCCGAGGCCAATCTCAAGCTGGCGGAAAACACCCTGCAACGGGCCGCCTGGCATCTGCAACAGCGCATGGTCCGGGCACCCGACGCCGGACGGGTCGAAGAGGTGCTGTTTCACCCCGGAGAGACGGTCAACCCCCAACAGGCGGTGATCACCCTGCTGCCACCGGGAAAGGTCACCATACGGTTTTTTCTGGGGGCCGAAGGGGTCGGACGCCTGAGCCGCAACCCGCAAGTGACCCTGACTTGTGCGGGCTGCCCGGAAGGGCTGACCGGAACGGTCTCCTTCATCGCCTCCGAGGCGGTCTATGCCCCGCCGGTACTCTACTCCCGGGAAGGCAAGGAGAAACTGGTCTTCGCGGTGGAGGCGATCCCGGCGAAACACGCGGAATCCTTGCGTCCCGGCCAACCGGTGACCATCGGACTGCCTGCCCCCAACCCGTCATGAACGCCGCCATCGAGGTCAAAGGATTGACCAAACGGTTCCAGGGCCGCACCGTGGTGGATCACCTGAGCCTGTCCGTTCCCCAGGGTCGGATCATGGGTTTTTTAGGTCCGAACGGTTCGGGCAAGACCACCACCATGCGCATGCTGTGCGGACTGCTCACCCCGGACGAAGGGGAGGGGGCCTGTCTGGGCTTGGACATCCGGACCCAATCCCATGCCATCAAGCGTCAGGTGGGCTACATGACGCAAAAATTCTCTTTGTACGAAGATCTATCCATTCGGGAAAATCTCGATTTCGCGGCCCGTGTCCACGGTCTGCCCCGTCGCCAGGAACAGGTGGAAGCGGCCCTCGAACGTCTGGGACTGACCGCACGACGCCACCAGTTGGCCGGAGAGCTTTCCGGAGGATGGAAACAACGTCTGGCCCTGGCCGCCTGTCTGCTGCATCAACCCCGTCTGCTGTTGCTCGACGAACCCACCGCCGGAGTGGATCCCAAAGCCCGCCGGGAGTTCTGGGAGCAGATCCACGCCATGGCCGCCGACGGATTGACCGTACTGGTCACCACCCACTACATGGACGAAGCCGAACGCTGCCACGCCATCGCCTATATCGCCCATGGCAGACTTTTGGCCACCGGATCGGTGGAAGAGGTGATCCGCAGTGCCGGATTGACCACCTTTTCCGTCACCCCGGCCCAGGCCGGAATCCAGACCGCTCCCCTGATGCAGCGTCTGACCGGGGTGGCGGGGATCGATCTGGTGGCCCCTTTCGGATCCCAGTTGCACGTCGGCGGCAAAAATCGAACCGCGTTGCTGGCCGCTCTGGCTTCGTTCCGCACGGATGAACAGTTCATCTGGCGAGAAGATGCCCCCACCCTGGAAGATGTCTTCATCCAGCTCATGCCCACCCACAACACCCCTGGGGAGTCTTCATCATGAGCGGGCAGGGGATCTCCTGGCAGCGCATGCGGGCGATGATGTTCAAGGAGTTCATCCAGATGCGCCGGGACCGCCTCACCTTTGCCATGATGGTGGGAATTCCGATGATGCAGTTGATCCTGTTCGGATTCGCCATCAATTCCGATCCGAGGAATCTGCCCACGGCGGTGCTGGACCGGGATGGAGGGGCACTGGGACGGGCGCTGATCACCCGCATGGAGGCGTCGGGCTATTTTCGCGTGGTGGAACAGATCCACGACGAACAGCAGATCGAAACCCATCTTTCCACCGGTCGGGTACAGTTCGTGGTCTCGATCCCGGAACACTTTTCCCGGGATGTGGCCCGGGGGGAACGTCCGGAACTGCTGATCGAAGCCGATGCCACCGATCCCGCCGCCACCTCCAATGCCCTGGGAACCGTGACCGTATTGGCCTGGAACGCCCTGGACCGGGAGTTGAGCGGACCGTTATCCCGTCTGCGCAGCGGTCGCACCCCCTTCGAGCTGAAGGTGCATCGACGCTACAATCAGGAGGGGATCACCCAATTCAACGTGGTGCCGGGATTGATGGGCGTGGTTTTGACCATGACCATGGTAATCATGACCGCCCTCGCCGTGACCCGGGAGCGGGAACGGGGCACCATGGAAAGTCTGCTGGTCACGCCCTTGCGGCCCATCGAGGTGATGGTGGGCAAGATTTTTCCTTATGTGGTGGTGGGCTACATTCAGATGATGCTGATTCTGACCGCGGCGCGAATCATTTTCGCGGTTCCGGTGGTGGGTAACATCGGCGTGTTGATGCTGGCCAGCGTGGTTTTCATCATGGCCAATCTGGCGGTGGGCTTCACCTTTTCCACGGTGGCCCGCAATCAGTTGCAGGCCATGCAGATGGGATTTTTCTATTTTCTGCCCAACATTCTGCTTTCGGGATTCATGTTTCCCTTTCGGGGCATGCCGGAGTGGGCGCAGGCGGTGGGCGAGGTGCTGCCCCTGACCCATTTTCTGCGCATCGTGCGCGGGGTGATGCTGAAAGGCAACGGCCCCGTGGAAATTGTCAGCGAGGTGGGCGCCCTGGGAATTTTCATGCTGGTGGTCAGCACCATCGCCTTGAAACGGTATCGGCAGACTCTGGATTGAAAAACGTTTCAAGCCCAACAGGGGTAAAACCAACGGGGGGAAATTTTTTTCAAAGTTGAAAGTCAAAACCCTGGGGGAGGAATCCCCCAGACCCCCCGCTTTTTTTTTCAAAAGGTTACGACCCCAAGGTTGACGACACGGACCCGGCCAACGGATTGCCGACCTTGAAAAACGCAAGAGCCTCGGCCAGTCGATCGGCCTGGGTGTTCAACTCTTCGGCGGTGGCGGCCATCTCTTCGGAGGCGCCGGCGTTGTTTTGAATCACCTGATCGAGTTGTTGAATGGCGCTGTTGATCTGGCCGGCGCCCTGGCTTTGCTCCTGGCTGGCGGCGGAAATCTCTTGCACCAGTTCGGCGGTACGGCGTATATCCGGCACCAGGGTATCGATGATGGTGCCCGCCTTTTCCGCCACCGCCACGCTGGAAGCGGACAGATGACCGATCTCTCCGGCGGCGGTCTGGGAGCGTTCCGCCAGTTTGCGCACCTCCGCCGCCACCACCGCGAACCCCTTGCCCTGCTCTCCGGCCCTGGCCGCCTCGATGGCCGCGTTCAAGGCCAACAGATTGGTCTGACGGGCGATCTCTTCGATGATGCCGATCTTGCCGGCGATCTCCTTCATGGCGGCCACCGCCTGATTGACCGCCTCGCCCCCTTCGACAGCGGAACGGGAAGCGGTCAGGGCGATTTTTTCGGTGGTCTGGGCGTTGTCGGTGTTTTGCTGGATGTTGGATGACATCTCTTCCATGGCCGAAGAGGTCTCCTCGATGCTGGCCGCCTGTTCCGTGGCTCCCTGGGAAAGATTCTGGGCCGTGCTGGAAAGCTGTCTGGATCCGGCGGAGACGTTTTCCGAGGCGATCTTGATTTTGTCCGTCACTTCCCTCAACTTGTCCATCATGCTGGACATGCTTTGCGACAACTGCCCCAACTCATCCTTCCGGGTGGTCAACACGCAACGAATCTGCAAATCCCCTTCCGCCAACGCCTGAAGATTGTCCCGACACTCCTGCAACGGACGGTTGATGTGCCGCGTCAGGCCCACACCCAGCAACAACGCCATCAGCGCCCCAAACGACATGGCGACCCAGGCGGTGGTGATGGTGGTATTGGTCAAGGCGGTGGTGTTGTCCACCTCCTGTTTCACCGCCATGCCGACCCGCTCTTCCACGGCGGCCAGAATGGTCATCATCTGATTGCCGATCTCGTCGGCATGGTGATCGGATTGGCTTTGTTGCGCCAGATGGGTCACCAGGGCACGACTGGCGGTGATCAGACGTTTGGCGTGTTCGACAAAACGACCATGCATGACAAACAATTGTTCCACTTCGTCGCACAGGGCCTCCCCGGTCACCGGACTGATTTTGCCCTCGTCGGTGACCGCTCCGTGGCGCAGGGCGTTGATCCAGACATGAAAGGTCTTGGTCTCCGCCTCAAAGGCCCGCACCGCTTCGTCCTGCTCCTTGGGATCGTTGGTTTGCACCAGCTCCTCCAGGGCAATGCGGCTGACCGACAGGGTGTTCTTGATCTCCATGGCCATGTCGGCCCAGGTGTTTTCCACGGTGAAAATACGGGTCGCGCTCTCCCGACCCAGCAACGACTGGATGCGCTCCTTGACCAGACCTTCAAACCCGGCCCCTTTTTCCATGGCCTGATCGTAAGCCTTCTCCATGGCTTTCATGCTGGTGTTCATGTCGGCGCGGGCTTGCAGCACGGCGACGCTGGCCTCTTTCACCGCCAGAATGGAGGGTTGAAACTGGCTGTTGTGCAACTGATCCGCCTGTTGCACCACCTCGCGAATGCGCTCATCCTGGGTGGCGACCACGGCTTTTCCCCCCACGGTCCCCCCCGAGCGAATGGCATCCGCCAGAGCGTCAAACCGTTGGACCGCGCTTTCGTGTTCTTTCCAGACCGTCTCCAGGTCGTTGTTGGACTCGGCGGCGATCAATTCCATCACCAGTTGCATGTCCTGTCGAACCGACAGGGCCATGTTCAAAGAGACGCTCTCCAGAGGTACCACCCGGACAATGGCATCGGTTTTGGCCCGCATGGCTTCCATGCCCCGCCACCCGGAGATTCCCACCCCGATCAGCAGCAACGCCATCAACCCGTAAGATCCCATCAATTTATAGCTGATTTTCCAATTATTCAGGGTCAGCATGGCAGGCAACCTCTCATTGGTTGAATAGGAATAATTGAACTCATCGCGGTTTTGAAAACTAAAAATATAACAAGAACCGCCTCCCTCCATACGGAATGAAGGTAAGTCAATCGCTTCCGGTTGTCAATTTTTCCAAATTTTCGATTCCCATGCCGTCATGCCGCCACCAGGCCCCTCGAACCTATTTCGAGGCGAGTTCTTGAAGCCGGCTGGACATTTCCCGATTCTCCCGACCCATTTCATACAGTCGGAAAGCGTCCTTGATCCCCTGGGAAAGGGCGTCATCCTCCCAGGGCTTGGTGAGAAATTTGTAAATCGCCCCCCGATTGACCGCGTCGATCACCGAGCTGAGTTCCGTATAACCCGACAACACGATGCGCACGGTATCGGGATGGAGTTCCTTGGTACGGCGCAAAAATTCGGTACCCGCCATTTCTTTCATGCGCTGATCGCAAACCACCACCCCCACCGAATGTTGGGAGAGCAGATCGAATCCCTCCCGCACGCTCGACGTGGCCAGAATGCGATAGCCATCCCGCCGCAGCACCCGTTGAATGGCCTGGAGGATGCACGGTTCGTCGTCCACCACCAGCAACACCCGTTCCGGTTTGTTGCTGGTGGTGGGAGGGAGTCCGCGCCCTTCCAGCAGCAAGGCCGCGAAGTCCGTGGCCGGCAAAGGACGGCTGAACAAAAATCCCTGAATCTCCTCGCACCCCTGACGGCGCAAAAAACCCAACTGGCCTTCGTTTTCGATCCCTTCGGCGATCACCTGCAAGCCCAGACTGTGGGCCATGCCGACCATGGCGCGGGTGATGGCGGCGTCGCCGGGACTGGAGGTCAGGTTGGTGATGAAGGATTTATCAATCTTGATGCGCGCCACCGGCAGGCGTTGCAGATACGAAAGGGAGGAGTAGCCGGTACCGAAGTCGTCCAGGGCATGGGTGATCCCATCCGAATTGAGCTTGAGCATGGTACGGATCACCGCTTCGGGGTTGCGCAACACGACCCCTTCGGTGAGTTCCAGTTCCAGCCATTCGGCGTCGAGTCCCGCCCCATCCAGGGCGCGACGCACCATGGCCTGGATATCGCCGCCGTGAAACTGACGCGCCGACAGGTTGACCGCCATGCGGATCGGGGTCAATCCCTGTTCCCGCCACTCCCGGCTCCGATGACAGGCTTCGTGCATGACCCACTCCCCCACGGCCCAGATGAGTCCCGCGTCTTCCAGCA
Source organism: Magnetococcales bacterium (assembly GCA_015231755.1). Taxonomy (NCBI): domain Bacteria; kingdom Pseudomonadati; phylum Pseudomonadota; class Magnetococcia; order Magnetococcales; species Magnetococcales bacterium. The sequence goes on from JADGAZ010000010.1 coordinate 45,525, forward strand.
GGGGAATGAAATCCTGGGGCGGAACCAGACCGTGTCCGGGGCGTCGCCAGCGCAGCAGGGCCTCGGCCCCCACCACCCGACCGCTGGCCAGCTCCACCTGGGGCTGAAAATGCAGCTCGAACTCATTCCCGTCCAAAGCACGACGCAAGGCGCTGTCCAGGTCGAGACGACGCAGGGATTCCCGTTCCATTTCGGCCACAAAGAAGCCGTACATCCCACCCCCTTCCTGACTCACCGTGGTGGCGGCCACCAGGGCGTGCTGCAACAGCTCCCGTGGCGCTCCGTCCTGGGGATGAAACGCCATGCCGACAAACGGATCCAAAAACAGCTCCTGATCTTCCACCAAGATGCCCGCGGACAAGGCGCGACAAACCCGTCTGGCGGTCTGTTCGACCCTGGAGCGTTCCGGTGGAGCTTCCAGCAACAAGGCGAATTTGGACTCCTTGATCCGGGCCACGAACACCGTGGGCAAAATCGACTCCAACCGGTCGGCCACCACCCGGGCGATTTCCAGTCCCACATCCTGTCCCAGGGTCTGAAGCACCCCATGGTAGCGCCGCAGATGAATCACCAGCACCGCGAGCATCCCACCCGGAGCGACCGTGATCTCTTCCAGACGCCCCTCGAACAATGCCCGACCCGGCAGACCGGTCTGGGCGTCGTAATGGGCCAGGTATTGCATTTTCGACTCGGAAGCGGCGCGAATCTCCTCCAGGCGCATCACGTCCAAAGCGAACGAGAGGTCCGCCGCCACTTCCGTGAGCAGTTGAATCTCCTCGGTTTTAAAAAAATCCACTTCGGTGGCGGCCACGGTCAAGGCGCCGATGACCTCGCCTCCCTGCCGCAAGGGAAAGGCGCTGCACGCCCCGATCCCCCAGCGTTGCGCCACCTCCCGCCAAGTCACCGTAAGGGGATGGGAAAACACGTCGGCGACGATCACCGGCAAGGCGTCGTGGACCGCCTGACCCGCCGGATCCCGCCCTGACGCGCCCTCTTCGGAACAAGCCGCGAGGATGGCCAGTTCCGCCGCCGCCACCCCGGAGCTGGCCACCGGCGACAGGCTCCCCCGACCCGGTTCGATCAAGCCGATCCAGGCCAGATTGAATCCTCCCGCCTCCACGGCGATACGACAAACCGATTCATACAAGCCATCCGGATCGTCGGCCCGCACGATGGCGCGATTGACTTGGCTCAACATGGCGTAAAGGCGGTTCATCCGCTCCAGTTGATCCCGGGTGAGACCCAGATCCATGGCATCGTTCATGAGGTGGCTCCCAGCAGACGGTCCAGACACCCTTTCAGTTCCCAGCGGGAGATGGGCTTGATCAGCACCTCGGAAACCCCGGCGGTGGCCAGACGGGCGCGGGAGGCGGCATCGTTGAGGGCGGTCACCATGACAATGGGCAGACGACACGCCGCAGGATCGGCTTTCAGGCGTCGCACCACCTCGAAGCCGTCCATGCCCGGCATCATCAGGTCGAGCACGATCAGATCCGGCAACGCCTGCGCCACCGACTCCAAGGCCTCTACACCCAACGCCACGCTGCGCACCTGATGCCCTTCCGCACGCAACAGGGTTTCCATCAATTTGCGATTCCGCGCGTCGTCGTCGACAATCAGGATATGGCTGCGTGTGGTCATGGACGGATTCCTTGGGATGGCGCGGATGGGGTCAGAATCTGCTTCACTATGGCGAGAAACGACCGGTATTGAATCGGTTTGGCAATGTAGCCGTCGCAACCCGCCGCCATAATCCTCTCCTCGTCACCTTTCAGTGCCAGGGCGGTCAGGGCCAGGACAGGAATCGGCCTGGTGGTCTCGTCTTGCTTCAGGATCCGGGTCAACTCCATACCATCCATGCCGGGCAACTGGATGTCCATCAGAATCAGGTCGGGATGACCGGTATGGGCGAGATCGAGAGCCTCCGGGGCGTTGAACGCCTGCAACACCGTCACCTCCAGGGTACCCAGCAACATGACCACCAGTTTCATGTTGGCCGGATTGTCCTCCACAACCAAAACGGTCTTGTTCATCTCGTCTCCTTTGCCTGAGTCGCCAGGGCACGGCGCACTTCGGCGACCAGATGACCGGGTTGAAAGTCGGCCTTGGCCATGATCGCCACCGCAGCGCTGTTGAGCCGTTCGTGATCCTCCCGGGTCAGTTGTTTGGCCGTCACCACGATGATCGGAATCGCCACGGTGGCCGGATCGGCCCGCAACGCCTCCACCACGTCGAACCCGTTGACTTCGGGCATGATCAGGTCGAGCAGAATCAAATCCGGCAAGGCGCTCCTGGCCAGCCCGATCCCCTCGGCCCCTCCGGAAGCCCGCAACACCACTTGGCCCGGAGCCGCCAAATGGGTCGCAAGCAGCTCCACGGCCTTGGGATCATCGTCGATGATCAACACCTTGCCTTGCCGCTCCACCTCCGGACCAAACCCCAGACGATGCAGCGCGGTCGCCAGATCATCCCGTCCCACCGGCTTTTGCAACACCTGGGAGGCCCCAAGGGCAAACCCCTTGCGCGCATCCGCGACAATGGAAACAATCACCACCGGCACATCCACCCATGGAGAGTCGGGTCGCTTGAGCGCCTCCAGAAAATCCCAGCCATCCATGCCGGGCAGAAAAATATCCAGAATGATCACCGCAGGCTGAAACGATCCCACCAGCGCCATGGCCTCCTCGGCGCTCACCACCCGCAGGGCGTGCAGACCCTCGGCTTCGAGTTGCAGCCCCACCAGTTCGGCGGCGGTGTCGTTGTCCTCGATCACCAAGGCGGTCCATCCTTCCGGCGAGGGAAGCACCGGCAGCACCGCGGACGCCATCCCACCTCCCGCCTCCCGCCACGGCAGCCAGACCGTGAAACAACTCCCCTGACCCGACTCGCTGGCCACCGCCACCGTACCCCCATGCAGCTCCACCATTTTCATCACCATCGCCAGCCCCAGCCCGGTACCCTCGTAGCGCCGTGACAAGGAAGAGTCGATCTGACTGAAAGGCTTGAACAAACGCACCGCATCGTCACGCCCGATGCCGATGCCGCTATCCTCCACCGAAATTTCCAGAAAATCGGTGAAATCGTTGGGGGGCAAAGGCCAGTGCAGGGTGTTGGAGGTGGCAGCGCTCCAGCTCTCCACCGCGGCGCGGCAGACCCGACCGGCCCGCAAGTGAATCCGCCCGCCGTCCGGGGTGAACTTCACCGCGTTGGAAAGCAGGTTGTAGACGATCTGCCTGGTCTTGCGCACATCGAGGCGCAGGGCATCCAGGTTCTCCTCCACCTCCCGGGTCAACACCAGCCGATGGGCGGTGGCCTTCTCCTTGACAATGGCCAGACTGTTTTCCAGCAGGGTATTCACAGCGATATCCTCCAGATCGAGGGTCATCCGCCCGGCCTCGACCTTGGAAAGATCCAGAATGTCGTTGATCAAGGAGAGCAGATGACGACCGCTTTCAAAGATGTCTATCACATACTCCTGCTGGGGAGGCGTGAGGGGATCCACCAGACCATCCTTCAACACCTCGGAAAACCCGATGATGGCGTTAAGGGGCGTGCGCAACTCGTGGGACATGTTGGCGAGAAATTCCGACTTGATGCGATTGGCCTGTTCCGCCTCCTTGCGCCGGGTCTGATCCCGCAGCCGGGTGATGCCATAGGCGATGTCCGCCGCCGCCTCCCCGAGCAGCTCGATTTCCGACCGGTCGAACAGGTCGTTGCGGGAGGCGTAGATGGCCACCACCCCGAAAACTCCCTCTTCGTTGCGCATGGGCAGGGCCAGAACCGTCATGGGATCCATCGGCGCGCCCGAAGCCAACAACACTCCGGCGCACCCCCTGGCCACCACCGCCTCGCCCCGCTGTACCGCCGCCGTCACCGCACACTCCCCGGAACCAGACTCCACCCAGGAAATACAAGAAGCATCGACCCCTTTGGCACCGAATCCGAAATGGGCCACGATGTGCAACTGTCTGCTCTCGTCCGAGCTGGTGAAACCGATCCACACCCGGTTGTAGCCTCCCTTTTCCACCACCAGACGACACATGTCATCGAGCAGGATGGACTCATCCGTGGCACGCAGCATGGCGCGATTGCCGGCGCTCAACACGGTCAACGCCCGGTCGGCGGCGGCCAGACGCGCCTCCCGTTCCTCCAGGCGCGCCGCCATCTCGTCGAAACTCTGGGCCAGTTGTCCCAGCTCCTCGCCACCATGGGGCAATCCGGTGCGGGCGGTCAGATCCCCCAGACCCAAACAGCGGGCCGCCCCGATCAACGCCCGCACCTGACGCAAAATGAACCAGTCGCTGCCAAACCAGGCCAGGGTGAACATCAACACGCTCACCACCAGCATGGCCCCCAGATTGCGCCACAAGCGCCGCTCGACCGGACTGTAAAGCTCATCCCGGGGCACACCCACGCTCACATAGACGCATCGGCCCTTGCTCAGGGACAAAGGTTCCACCGCGTTCAGCCGCATCACCCCGTCGGAGCCGGAAAACTCGGCAAAGCCTTTGCAATCCGGAGAGAGAATCGATTCCAGAAGCCCTTTTTCCGGCATCGGCTTGCCCATCGATTCCCGGTGCGGATCCGGATGACGGGCCAACACCGTCCCTTGTCCATCCACCACCACCAGCACCGTATTGGGGGAGACGGGCAGTTTCTCGGCCAGACTCTCGAACCACGACAGGGCCAGCGGAGCGTAAACCAACCGGGACAGGCTGCCGTCGTCGTTGTAAAGCGGCAAAGCCACATTCACCACCGGCACCTTGGCCAGCAGCGCCACCCGGTAATCCCCCACCGCAAAATCCTGAGTGGACACCGCACGACGAAACCACTCCCGATCGGAAAAATTGATCGGCGACTCAAAGGGCAAAGCACTGCACAACAGATTGCCCTGAGCATCGACCACGCCGATGTTGGCGTAAAGAGGATTTTGCTGACGCAACCGCGCCAGGGTTTCGTGACACAGGGGCAACAGGTTGAGATCACGCACAATGGGCAAATGGGACAGAATGGTCAGCATCTGTCTGGCCTCGGCCAGAAGGCGGCCCTGCTCGTCGGCGACGAACGCGGCCAATTGCCGGGTCTGCCGTTCCGCCTGCGCCCTGGCCCGGTCCCAATCCTCCCAGGCGGAATGGACGATCAGTCCAAAGGCCGGCAGCACCGTCAACAAGACCAGCAGCAGCAACCGTCCCCGCAAACTGGGACGCAGTTCCGCCCGCCTCATGTCGGATCCCGGGGACAACCTTCCGGACCATGATCACCAATCGTGACGATCGAAGACTTTGATATCATATCTTCCCCCACCAAAGATATTGATGTCATATATGATTAAAATAAAAAATTATATGATATAAAATTGTTATGCACCGTACGGTCAAATATTTCCCAAAATAATGATGAATCCACATTAATACAATTCATACATTCTTTTCAAAAATCAGTCAAGGTCAAGCAAAAAATAATGATAATCTCAATCAAAATTTTCTATTTTCATCTTATGCATCAATTCAACACCAAAAAAACATATTAAAATTATTAATAACATCAAATAAAAATCTATTCTCAAAAATATCTGATAATTTTAAATTATTTGTTTTTATATGAACAGCACAAACAAACATTTATAAATGTTATGACGAAAAAATAAAAAAAACCTCGCCACCCCACTCATGACAAGATAAAAAGAAAAAAACAAACGACCAAATCTTGACTTTTTAGTTTTTATATCGAATTGTCTATCATCAAAAGAATGACAGCAGCGAACCCGAACCTTTTCACCAACACGCCTGGAGATGGTCGATGAATCCTGAAACAATGACGGAAAAAAAAGCCAGGATACTTTTTGTGGATGACGACCCGATGGTGCTGTCCAGCATGGTTCGACTGCTGCGGCATTCATTCGAGGTGCAGACCGCCAGCGCGGTGGCGGAAGCGGTGATGGTCTTGAGAACCCAGGGACCGTTTGCCGTGGTGGTTTCCGATCTGGAAATGCCCACCATCGATGGCATTCAATTTCTCAGCCGGTTGCGTCTGGCCTATCCGGATACGGTGCGCATCATGCTGACCGGTCGCGGGGATCTGGGGGCGGCGATGCAGGCCATCAACGAAGGACACATCTTCCGTTTTCTCACCAAGCCCTGTCCTCCGGCAGTACTCAAGACGGCCTTGTCGGACGGGGTCCGTCAATACCAACTGATCACCGCCGAACGGGAGTTGCTGGAAAAAACCGTCACCGAGGCCATCGCCCTGCTCAACGAAATTCTCGGCGTGGCCAACTCCGCCGCCTCCGACCACGCCTATCGGGTCCGACGTCTGATGACCGGCATGGCCACCGCGTTGAACGTTCCGGATCCCTGGATCTGGCAGGCGGCAGCCTCCCTGTCCCAGTTGGGATGCATCGTCTTGGCTCCGGAGATCCTCGACAAGGTGTTTCACCGGGTGCCCCTCACCCAGGAGGAGTCCGCCCTGTACCAAAAACATCCCCAGGTGGGGGCCAATCTGATCCGCACCGTCTCCCGTCTGGAAAGGGTGGCGGAGGTGGTCGCCCGACAAAACGAAGAAGCCGAACACTCCGATCCCGCCCATCTGGCAGCCCGGGCTCTCAAGGCCGCCTTGGATTTCGACCTGATGCGGCTGCAATTCCGCAACGAAACCCCGGCCCGGCTGTTTGCCAAAATGCGGGAACGCACCGGATGTTACGATCCCATCATCCTGGATCTGCTGGAACAGGTCGCCACCGCCCATCTGCAAGGGGCGCTGAAAAGCATCCCCCTGGCGGAACTGACAACCGACATGGTTTTTTTGCAGGATCTGGTCACCACCACCGGTACCCTGCTGGTACGCGAAGGGGAAGTCGTCACCCGACCCATGATGGAACGGCTCGCCCTTTTCCAAGAAACCGTCGGAATCCGGCAACCGTTTCATGTCTTTGTGCCAACCACCTGAAACCATGGGAGCCAAACATATGACCGATTCCTCCATGAACCCCCAGGAGCTGGCGCAACAACTGACCGATTGCCGTCGGCAACTGCTCCCGCTGGAAAAAATGGCCATGGTTGGTCAGTTGGCGGCAGGGATCGCCCACGAAATCAACAATCCCGTCGGTTACATTCTGTCCAACCTCTCCAGCCTGGAAGGGTATGTGATGGATCTGTTGCGACTGGTGGCGGTTTTCCGGGAAGCCGAACCCCTCATCCTCCAGGATCCGCAACTGGCCGCCAGAATCCAATCCATGCAACAAGAAATCGAGTTGGATTATCTGATGGCAGACATCCCCAAACTCCTGGAAGAGACCGGGTACGGTCTGGAACGGGTGCGACAGATCGTCAAGGGGCTTAAAGATTTCGCCCATCAGGGCGAGGAGCAATGGGAAGAGACCGATCTTCTGCGCTGTCTGGAAACCACCCTCACCGTGGTCTGGAACGAACTCAAATACAAAGCCGAGGTGATCCGGGAGTTTCAACCCGTACCCCGCATTCACGCCATCTCATCCCAGTTGAATCAGGTCTTTTCCAATCTCCTGATCAACGCCGCCCACGCCATCGAGCATTCCGGGACCATCACCGTGCGGACCGGTCATGATCCCGAAAACGAATCGGTTTGGGTGGAGATCGCCGACAACGGCTCCGGCATCGCTGCGGAAAATCTGGAACGTATTTTCAACCCCTTCTTCACCACCAAGCCGTTGGGCAAGGGGACCGGTCTGGGGTTGTCGGTAAGCAAACAGATCATCGACAAACACGGTGGCGTGTTGGAGGTGACCAGCACTCCGGAAGTCGGAACGACTTTCAGGGTCTCCATTCCACAGGCAAACAGACAAGACGGCTTTGACCATTGAAAAACAAAGAGAGGGTCTGGGAGATTCATCTCCCAGGGTTTTGACTTTAATCCTTTAAATTTATTATTTTTTTAAAGATTAAAGTCACGGGGCGCTGCCTAAGCCCCCGCCAGGGCGGTAACCGCCCTGGACCCGTGATGGTCACAGACTGCCAAAATCCGGTCCACCTCCTCCCTCGGGGGGGGTCCAACGAATGTTATCCAATGGATCCTTGATGTCGCAGCACTTGCAGTGCAAACAGTTGGCCCCGTGGATGCGGTAGGTCGCTGCGTTCACCACGGGTGGAATTTTGAGTTCATACACCCCGGCTGGACAAAAACGGGTCTCGGGATTGGCAAAACGGGTCCGTCCCGCCTCCAAAGGAAGCCGTGAATCCCGCAAACGCAAATGCAACGGTTGATCGTCTCGTTGGGTCAAGGCACTCAAGGCCAAAGCCGCGGGACGGTCCAGAATCCAGGGGGCCGGTTGGGGAGGCGGGGGAAAAGCCACCCAAGCAGCGCCCACCGGTCGCAAGCGCTCCCGATCCGCCAGCTTCCAACGCCAGGTCCAAGGCGAACGACCCCGACTCGCCCACTCCCACACCGCATGGACCAAACCCGGCACCAACCCCGCACGAAATCCGGGCCGCACATTGCGTACCGCCTTCAAATCGGCAAACCAGGCCGACCCGTAGACCCGTTCCGGATAAGCCCGCAATCCATGGGTGGAGCAATCTCCACTCCCGAAAGCCTCCCCCACGGCATCCGCCGCCGCCAATCCGGATTGAATGGCATTGCCAATCCCCTTGAGTCGGGCGGCGTTCAAAAATCCCGCCCCGTCCCCCACCAGCATCCCACCATCGAAAACCAATCGGGGCAGACTCTGCCATCCCCCTTCCACCAGGGTTTTGGCGCCAAAAGCCAACGGTCGCCCCGGTTCCAGCAACGCCCGGATACGCGGATGATTCTTCCAATGCTGAAACGCGATGAAGGGATCCAATCCCCCATCCCGATAATCCAAACCCGCCACCCAACCCACGGCAAGCCGGTCCGAAGCCACAGCATACACAAATCCCCCCCCGTATTGATCCGGTTTCAGGGGCCATCCCAAGGTGTGGAAAATCCCGCCAGGCTGAACGGCAGAACCGGCGGGAAGCTCCCACAACTCCTTGAAACCCAAACCATAGGTCTGAGGGGTACGGCCCTGGTCCAGATGAAGCCGTTCGATCGCCTCCCGGGTCAGATGTCCCCGACACCCCTCGGCCAACAGCGTCACCGGAGCGCGCAAGGCGATGCCGGGCTGAAATCCGGGTTTCGGCGTTCCGTCGGCTCCGCGTCCGTGATCCCCGGTGATCACGCCGGTCAGTCGATCCCGCTCCCACAGCAGACCGGCGGCGACAAATCCGGGATAGATCTCCACCCCGGCCGCCTCCACCCGTCCCGCCAGCCAGCGACACCACCCCCCCAAAGAGAGCAGATGGCAACCCTCATGATTCCAAAGCTGGGGCAGGGGCAAAGCATGCCGACGGGACAAAAACAACAAAGATTGGCGCGTCACCACCGGACCCGAAGGGGCATCGTCACCGGCTGCCAGGGCATGCAGATCGGCTGGATCCACCAAAGCGCCGGAAAGCAAATGGCCACCAATCCGGGCCGCCTTTTCCAGCACGACGATTTTCAACGTCGGAAAACGATTGGCCAGTCGCCACGCCGCCGACAATCCCGCCGGACCGGCTCCCACGATGATGACATCAAATCGAAGATCTGACATGAGGTTCATGAATTGAAAACAAAGAGAGGGTCTGGGAGATTCATCTCCCAGGGTTTTGACTTTGAAAAAAGAAAAAAATTATTGATTTCAAAAATAAAAGACAAAAAAGTCCTGGGGGAGGAATCCCCCAGACCCTCTCTTTTTTTTCAATGGGTTCGACCCGTCACACCTCGTCGATGAAATTCGGGATCTGACTCTCCATGCCGATGGCCTTGTCCACGCTCAGAACAAAAGCGATGCCGGCCCCAGGCTGATGAAACGCACCCACCTTTTTGATGGTCTTGAGAATCGGCTTGACCAGATGCTCTTCGACCAACAATAAAATGACATCACGCTGGATGTCCAGAGTCAGGCCGAAAATGGTCTTGGTGCCGTGAATGCCCACCCCCCGGGCCGGAATGATGGTGGCTCCGGTGGCTCCGGATTTACGGGCCGCCGCCACAATGCCATCGCTCATGTCCGAACGAATGGTGACAACAATCAGCTTGAAATGCATGCCAACCTCCCGATCACTCCAGGCTGCCGTAAGAAGAACCCTTGCGACGACGACGTGAAAGCAGTCCGCTGATGAAGCCCAGCAGCAATACCCCGGCTCCGGCGAGGAAAAATAATGTATCAGATTGTTTTTCCAGGATATGATTTTCGTCGGAGGCCTGTTTCAACTCTTTTTCCAAACGGTTGGCCTTGGCCACCAGCTCCTGATTTTCCTGCTCGATGCGCAAGGCGTTGCGGGAGACCTCCTGGATGCGCTTCAATTCGCTTTGGAGCTTTTCGTGGTTGACCAGTTTGGCGCGCAGTTCTTCGATTTCGCCCCGCAATTGATTGCGTTCGATCTCGGGGGGAATCTTGGCGGAAAGGGAACGACGGGCCACCCAGCCGTCATTGCCGTCCGAGCCTCGCACATGGTCCCAGCCGGAATTGTTGCCTTCCAGAAGTTCCAGCTTGTCACCGGCCTTGAGCGTCTTGACCACCGGTGCCCCCAAAGCCGGGGTGCGCCGCAGATTGATCTGGTCGTCGATGACATAACGATCCTCGGCGAACGCCGAAACCGCCAATGGAACCATCAGCAGAGCCAAAAAAGCACGTACTGACCATGATCCCAACCTGCGCCGAGGGTTGGTGGGGAAAAATCCGTTCATCCGATCACCCGATCCGTTGAAAGAAATCCGATTCGATTTATGATGCCTGCTTGACGAACGGAGTCAACCGGGAAGCCGGAAGAACACCGTCTTTTTTTGAAAAAAGCCACATTGCGATTCAAGGAGCCGACATGTCTCTGGACACTCAAGTGAACAAGGCGCGGGTACTGGTCGAGGCCTTGCCCTACATGCGCCGATTCGATGGCCGTACCTTCGTCATCAAGTACGGCGGACACGCCATGGTGGACGAAGCCTTGAAAAAAAGCTTTGCCCAGGACGTGATTCTGTTGCGTCAGGTGGGGATCAATCCGGTGGTGGTGCATGGCGGCGGTCCCCAGATCAACCAGACCATGGCCCAAATGGGCTTGAAACCGCAAATGATCGACGGTCAACGGGTGACCGATCAGGAGACGGTCAACGTGGTGGAAATGGTGCTGGCCGGCAAGATCAACAAGGATATCGTCAATCTGATCAATCTCAACGGCGGTCGAGCGGCGGGTCTGTCGGGCAAGGATGGACACACCATCCTGGCGCGCAAACGTCCCCCCAAACGCAAGGCCGCGGTGGAAGCCGAACAACCCGAAGAGATCATCGATCTGGGATGGGTGGGGGATGTGGAGGAGATCGACATCACCTTGCTGGAGATGTTCAAGAATTCGGACATCATTCCGGTGGTGGCCCCGGTGGGGGTGGGCCGGAAAGGAGAAACCTACAACATCAACGCAGACGCGGTGGCCGGGAAAATGGCGGCGGCCCTGGGCGCGGAAAAATTGATCCTTCTGACCGACGTGACCGGCGTGCGGGATCGGGAGGGTCATCTGGTGAGCCGTCTGGAAGCCGCTGACGCCACCCGCATGATCAAGGAAGGCGTGATCAGCGGCGGCATGATTCCCAAGGTGGAAACCTGTCTGGCGGCCCGTCGGGGCGGCGTGAAGGCAGCCCATATCATCGACGGTCGGGTGGAACACGCCCTGCTGCTGGAGATTTTCACGGATCAGGGAATCGGCACCCTGGTGGCGTGACGGTCTGACAGCCCACAACGATGACTTGGCGCGCCGACGCGGCTGGTGTACTCTCATCGCTGGGGAATCGCTTGGTTTCATGGAAGGCCGCCCGGCCTGAGTTTTTTTCAGTTGAAAGGGTCAAAACGATGATCGCGCGTTTCGCAGTGCAATTCCGGTGCCGCCATGGCTGATCAGGCAGAACCGATCACCCCCCTTGGGAAAGACGACCTGATCGCCTGGATGGAAAAAGGGTGCAAACCCCGTCGGGATTGGCGTGTGGGCACGGAACACGAAAAGTTCGGTTTCTACAAAAAAGATCAGCGACCCATCCCGTATGCCGGTCCGAACGGCGTGGAGGCGCTCCTGCTGGAGATGTCAAAACGCTTCGGCTGGCAGGTGGAACACGAAAATGGCCATCCCATCGCCTTGAAGCAACGACAGGCGGCCATCACCCTGGAACCGGGAGGACAGGTGGAGTTGTCCGGCGCGCCCATGCGGGACATTCACGCCGCCTGGCTGGAAATCGACGAACATCTGCATCAATTGGGTCTGGTGTGCCGGGAGCTGGGAATCGCCTTTCTGGGCATCGGCGCCCAGCCCAAATGGCCTTTCGAGGCGATCCCGTGGATGCCCAAGGGGCGTTATCGGGTGATGCGGGAGTATCTGCCCACCCGGGGCAGTCTATGTCTCGACATGATGGCCCGTACCGCCACGGTTCAGGCCAATCTGGATTTCGGCGACGAGGCGGATATGGTGCTGAAATTCCGCGTCGCCCTGGCGTTGCAGCCTTTGGCCACCGCGTTGTTCGCCAATTCACCGTTCATCGACGGCAAGCCCACGGGATTTCTCTCCTATCGGGCCCACATCTGGCGGGATACGGATCCGGATCGTTGTGGCGGATTGCCGTTCGTGTTCGAGGAGGGATTCGGTTTCGAACGGTATGTGGACTATGCCTTGTCCACACCTCTGTTGTTTCTGTATCGCAATAAAAGCTATCAACCGGCGGGAGGCGTACCCTTTCAGGCTTTTCTGGAGGGCAAACATCCGGCCCTGCCGGGTGTTTACGCCACGTTGGCCGACTGGGAGACCCATTTGAGTACGTTGTTTCCGGATGTGCGTTTGAAGCACTATCTGGAGACCCGAGGGGCGGACGCGGGCAATTCGGCGACCTTGTGCGCGTTGCCCGCCTTGTGGAAGGGGATTCTTTATCACGACGACGCATTGCACGCGTGTTGGGAGCTGGTGAAACATTGGAGCGTCGAAGATCGGGCCAGGATTCACGCCGAGGTGCCGCGTTTGGCGTTGAAGACCCCGATTCCGGGTGATCGCACCTTGCGGGATCTGGCTTTGGAGGTCTTGCCCCATGCCAAGGCGGGATTGGCGGCCCACAACCGTTTGAACGCCAAGGGGTGCGACGAGACCATGTTCTTGAAGCCTCTTTTCGCCACCGCCGACAGCGGCGTCACCCCGGCGGAACGGTTGCTGGAGGCTTATCATCATCGCTGGAACGAAAGCGTGGATCCGGTATTTGTCGAGCAGGAGTTCGAGGCGTTTTTGGCGGAGTGCGGGTGACAGTCGGCCAACCAGACCAACCGACCAACCTCCCAACCTTGAAACCATTAAAAAAAAAGAGCGGGTCTGGGAGATTCCTCTCCCAGGGTTTTATCCTTTGACTTTGCTTTTGCCTTCAAGCGCGCTTTACAAACAAGCTTTTTTCGCGCCGTTTGCGAAAAAAGCGCAGCGCGCAGCCTTGGCGAGTCTCGTGTTTCGCTTTTTGAAACACGAGACTCGCGCATTGCCAACAGACATGAAACCCACGCCTCGTCAACAAGCCTGATGGGGCATCACGAATCACCACCCTGCTTCCTCACCCCCGCAACGACCCCACCCCCCGCTGTTCTTTCAGCCCTTTCCGGACCGCATCCACGGGCATGGTCTGACCGGTCCAGATCTCGAACGCCTTGGCGCCTTGGTGGATGAGCATGCCGAGACCATTTTCGATCTTCAATCCCCGGGCGCGGGCGGCGGAAAGCAAAGGGGTCACGGGTGGGGAATAAACGATGTCGTAGACCAAGGCGGAAGGGGGCAACAAGGTCAGATCCGGGACCGCTTCGGTGGCGTTGTCCATGCCCAGGCTGGTGGTATTGATCACCAGTTGGCAGGCAGGCAGGGTGTGGGTCCAGGGGATGGGAGTGATCAAACGGTCGGGGAAAAACCGGGAAAATTCCTCGGCCAGGGCGACGGCCCGTTCGTGGGTGCGGTTCATCAACCCAACCGATCCGGCCCCCTCTTGCAACAAAGCCGCCAGCACGCCGCGCGCCGCTCCTCCGGCCCCGAGCACAAGGATTTCGATGTCACGCAAAAAACCGCCCCAAACCTCCCGCAAATCGGTGATGAAGCCATAGCCGTCGGTGTTGTAGCCGATCAATCGGCCATCGGGCTGGATGACGACGGTATTGACCGCGCCGATCATGCGGGCCATGGGATCGAGTGCGTCCATGAGGGGGACGAGGTTTTCCTTGTGGGGAATGGTGGCGTTGAAGCCGACGACGCCCTGAGCGCGCAGATCCCGTACCGCCTCGGTGAGATTTTCCGCCCGCACGTGAAAAAAATCATAGCGACAATGGGTCATGCCCCGTTCGGCATAAGCCAGATTGTGCATGAAGGGGGAAAGGGAGTGGTGGATCGGGTCGCCGATCACGCCGAAACGTTGGAGGGTATTCATGCAGGCTCCATGAAATTTTTGAAACCGGGCGCGCTGCGCTTTTTTCGCGAAAATGTGAAAAAATATTGTGAAAGCGCGCAAAGGCGAAAGTCAAAAGATTAAAACCCTGGGGGAGGAATCCCCCAGACCCTCTCTTTTTTTTTAATAATGGGATGGTCAGATCGGATTGGGGATGTCGATGAAACGAAACTCGATTCCGAACTGCTTGGCCAACAACGCGCCAATGGCCTGAACGCCGAACTTCTCGGTGCGATGATGACCGGCGGCGATTACATGAATTCGTTCCTCGCGGGCAAAATGATACAAAGGCTCCGCGGCTTCGCCACTCAAGAACAGATCCGCACCCGCCTCTTTGGCCTCCCGCACCAGCTCCGGGGCAGCCCCGGAACAGACCGCCACCACCCGTACCCGCTCCGGCCCGAATGGCAAAATCAAGGGCTCCCCCCCAAACACCTGACGGACCCGCCCCACCAATTCGTCAAAGGTTCCACCCGAACCGTTCTCCCCCAAAAAGGAGAGATGCGTGCCGTGATACAACCCGAACGGTGCGATGGGTTTGAGATTTAAATATTTTAAAATCATGGCATTGTTGCCATACTCCGGATGACGGTCCAAGGGCAGGTGATACGCCATCAGACTTAACTCCCGGGAGAGCAAAAAAGACAGACGCGCCTTTAAATTGCCCTCCACCACACGTGAATCCTTGTTCCAGAACATTCCGTGATGTACCAAAATCAAATCAGCCGCCACCTGATCGGCGGCCCGGAACAGATCCATACAGGCCGATACCCCCCCAACCACCCGTTCAACGGAGTCTCGACCCCGTACCTGAACCCCGTTGGGCGCATAATCCGCAATCGCCGAAACCTGTAGAGTCTCAGCCAGGAACCGTTCCAATTCCGTCAAGTGAGTCAAAGAGTGGACTCCTTAAAATTAATGGATTGATTTCGATCATCCGCGCCATCGGAACCGACAGCCATGCCCAACCATAAAAACCTCTTCACCGTGTTGCACGCCGACCCCGAGGAACGGCAACGGGTGCTTGATGACCCCTACTGGAACTCACGGCAAAAACTTCTCGAACTGCTGATCCATTATACGCTGATCGAATCCTATCGGAAGTTCATCCAGAAACGGATGCCCTATCCGTTTGTCACACCGGCCATGGCCCGTCCCGGCGCGGCCACGGCCACCAAGGAACATACCCTGCACAACACCTGTCTGATCACCCTGGTGGATGCTCCCCTGCCCAGCAAATTGCGCAAACACTTTCGCTGTCGGGAAGGCAACCGGGTCACCCGCGACAACATCGCCGATGTGGCGCCGGATCTGATCTGTCTGGAAAATTATGACGATTCCCACAAAGATACAAGTCACGAATCCTTTCCGGCTCTGTTGCGCCTGCTTTTGCCCCTGGACTACTCCCTGCTGATCCAGAATGCCACCAGTTCCGGACAGGGGGAGAAAAAAATGGAATTGAGCAATTTCCACATGCGCATCGAACGGCTCACCGATAACGCCTTGCGTCACCTGGGCATTCACCTGAACTACCTGGAACGCTCCCTGCTCGAAAAAGGGGACAGCTTCGTCGAAACTTTGGAAAAAAAATTGTTCGAGTACTATAATTTCTACCACAATGCCGGTGGACGGCGGGCCGCCGCGGTCCATGCGGCCCAACTCCTGATGCGCGAAAGACTCGCAGGCACCATATTGGTCGGCTCCCAACAAGATCGCCGCCTCACCCTGTTGACCACCAATGGCAAAAATCAACAAACCAGAGTTGAACAATTTTTTCTGGTCAAGCTGGAAAACGGATTGCTTTCAGAACTGATCGCCTTTGGAAAACGGGAAAAAATCGATGTCAAAAACCATTTCATCATCAATCCGGGGAACCACCAGGAAGGGCTGGTGATCCTGCGGATCGAATACGAACACACCGAATCCGGTCAACCCACCGGGGACGACAAACCCAAAAAAACAGAACAGATCCATGAAAACTGGTTACGCATCAAAGAAGAGACCATCATGCCCATCGTCTCCGGCTGTACCGTGCGGATCGGCTATGCCTTTGCCGATCGGGGAGACGAAAACAATCCACAGGCAGGGTGTGGATCAATCGTGGATGGCTGAGTGACAAAATCTGCACAAAGGGGGGCATGTGGGGTTGGATTCAAGGCGTGGGCAAAGTTCTCCTCTGGAGTCCGATGTTTCATGCCCAGGAGATTTTGTTGGAAACCAGGAATCAAATCAATACAATCGATGCGTTATCCACAAAAAGGCGCTTCAACGTTTTCTTCTATCTTTATATTCTTTAAAAAAAGATGAAACCGCCATCAAAGCGGAATTTCATCCTGAAAGCGGGATATCGAAGAAAACCATGACGCAATCATTCACTCGGAAATCCTATGAGCAAAACCCATGCCTGAACCTCATCATCGTTTTTTGAGAGCCTGTCTCAGGCTGCCCACCGATCGGGTTCCAATCTGGATCATGCGTCAAGCCGGTCGTTATCTGCCGGAATACATGGAAGTGCGCAGACAGGCCGGTGATTTTTTGTCGTTGTGCAAGAATCCGGAATTGGCCACGCAGGTTACCTTGCAACCCGTGGACCGATTTGGATTGGATGCGGCAATTTTGTTTTCCGACATTCTGGTAGTTCCCGAGGCCATGGGCATGGGGCTGCATTTTGGCTCCGGGGAAGGCCCGATCCTGGATCCGGCGATCAACGCCCCCGGCGATGTGGAAAAATTGCGGGTTTTTGACCCGGAACAGGAGCTGGATTATGTCATGAACACCATCCGGACCATCCGGAGAGAACTGGCGGATCGGGTGCCCTTGATCGGTTTTTCCGGCAGTCCCTGGACTCTGGCCACCTACATGGTGGAGGGGGGATCGAGCAAGAATTTCTCACGCATCAAAGGGATGATGTATGACCGTCCGGAAGTGCTCCAGGCCCTGCTGGATCGGCTGGTGGATGCGGTGACCCGTTATTTGAATGCCCAGATTCGCCATGGGGTTCAGGCTGTTCAAATTTTTGACACCTGGGGCGGTGTGCTGGGACATGACGAATTTCTGGAATTTTCCCTGGAGAGCATGCGCCGCATCGTCGCCGGATTGGAGCGCACCGGTCCGGATGGAACGGTGGTGCCGGTGATTCTGTTCGCCAAGGGGTGCGGCAGTCACCTGGAACGGATGGCCGCCAGCGGTTGCGACGTGGTGGGGTTGGACTGGACCACGGATCTGGCTCAGGCCCGGTTGCGGGTCGAAGGCCGGGTGGCGTTGCAAGGCAACATGGATCCGGCGGTGCTGTCCGCCACGCCGGAACGGATCCGCCGCGAAGCCGAACGTACCTTGAAAGCCTACGGTCCCCATCCGGGACATGTGTTCAATCTCGGCCACGGCATCACCCCGGACTGCGCTCCCCGCAAGGTGACGGCGCTGGTGGAGGCTGTGCAAGGATTTTCTTTCGGGAGTGCCTCCTCATGACCGGATCCCTCGTCTCCCAGGAGGTGCGTTTTGATCGCGCCCTGATCGAAAAATACGACCGGGCCGGACCCCGTTACACCTCCTATCCCACGGCTCCCCATTTTCACGAGGGGTTCGGACCCCGGGAGTTCCAGCAGGAGATCGCCCGCTCCAGCGCCGAACAGCCGGATCGGGCCCTTTCGTTGTATCTGCACATCCCGTTTTGCGACACGGTGTGTTACTACTGCGCCTGCAACAAGATCATCACTCCGGACCGGGCACGGGCGGTTCCCTACCTGGAGGCCCTGATCCGGGAGATTTCCTTGATGGGTCGCCACTTCACTCCGGAGCGTCAGGTCACGCAGATCCACTTCGGGGGTGGCTCACCCTCCTACCTCACTTTGGACCAGACCCAGCGCCTCTGGGGGGTGCTGCGGGACCATTTCAACCTGGCGGACCGGAGTCGCGGGGAGTTCGGCATCGAGGCCGATCCCAGAGAGTGTCCGGAAGGGACCATCGCCCGTCTGGCGGAAATCGGATTCAATCGGATTTCCTTCGGGGTGCAGGATCTGGAATACGCGGTGCAAAAGGCGGTCAACCGCATCCAGCCCGTGGAGCTGACCCAACGGTGTGTGGCCGAATCCCGTGCCCATGGTTTCCAGTCGGTCAATCTGGATCTGATCTACGGCTTGCCGTTGCAGACGGAAGCCTCCTTTTTGAAAACTTTGGAGGTGGTGATCCGGGATCTGGATCCGGATCGGCTGGCGGTGTTCAATTATGCCCATTTGCCCCAATATTTCACCCCGCAACGGCGCATCGACGCCACGCAACTGCCGCCTCCCGAGGTCAAGCTGCGCATTCTGGAACAGACCATCGCCCGGTTGCTGGAAGCCGGATATGTCTACGTGGGCATGGATCACTTCGCCAAGCCCGGCGACGAGCTGGCCACCGCCCAGCGGCAGGGGGGATTGCATCGCAATTTTCAGGGTTACACCACCCGGGCCGAATGCGATCTGGTGGGCTTGGGATTGACCTCCATCAGCCAGTTCGGTCACGCCTACGCCCAGAATTACAAAACCCTGCCCGAGTATTACGCCCGCATCGACGCCGGAGAGCTGGCGGTTTTCCGGGGATTGGCCCTCAATGCCGATGACCGGATCCGTCGGGATGTGATCATGCGGCTGCTGTGTGACTTCCAGTTGGACCGGAGGGCCACGGGGCAACGATTGGGGATTGATTTCAACGCCTATTTCGCCGAAGAATCCCAGGAGATCGCCCGCATGGTCGAAGAGGGGCTTTTGGAAGACGATGGCAATCTCATGCGGGTGACCGCCGGTGGACGGTTGTTGATTCGCAACGTCTGCATGGCGTTTGATTGGTATCTGGCCCACGGGCCGCAAACCAAGGCCTTTTCAAAGACGATATGAATATGACCAAGAGTTCCGGCAGGATTTTGATTCTGGGGGGAGGGATTTCCGGTCTTTCCCTCGCCTGGTTTTTGCATCGCCGCGGGGAGCGGGTCGGGGTATTGGAGGCCGGTGAACGGCCCGGAGGCACGATCCGCACCGAACGCATGGATGGCTATCAGGTGGAATTGGGTCCCAATTCCACCTTGCAAAAACCTGGTGAACCCGAAGACGCCCTGGGACGGCTGGTGTCAGAACTGGAGCTGGACAGTCGTCTGATCGAAGCCGCTCCTGCGGCCTCCAGACGCTATGTGATGCGCCGTGGCCGATTGATCCCCTTGCCCGATTCTCCGCCGGCGTTTGTGCGTTCGCCGGTTTTTTCGCCTTTGGCCAAGCTGCGTTTGCTCAAGGAGCCGCTGGTGGGCTGGGTGGATCACGAAGAGAACATCGCATCCTTCGTGCGGCGTCGGCTGGGTCGGGAATTTCTCGATTACGCCATTGAACCGTTCATCTCCGGGGTGTATGCCGGGGATCCCCGGAATCTGTCGGTGCGGGCGGCGGTGCCGAAAATTTACGATGTGGAACAACGGTTCGGCTCTTTGATTGTCGGCGGTTTCATGATCGGCAAAAAGAAAAAGACCATGGGCACCCCACGGGGCCGACTGGTCAGCTTCGATGCCGGAATGGAACTGCTGCCCGCCACGCTGGCGGCGCGTCTGCCCCCCGGAAGCGTGCGCTGCGGCATGGAGGTGGTGACCGTGAAACCGGTCGCTGCGGGAGGCTGGGAGGTGGAGTGGAAAAACCTCCAGGGGGAGCGGGGCGTGGAACAGGCCGAACGGGTGGTTTTGGCCATGCCGGCCCATGCGGCGGCCAAAGTGCTGTTTTCTTCGTTGCCGAAGGCCAGTCGGTTTTTGTCGGGCATCGCCTATGCCCCGATCGTCTCCACCGCTCTGGGATACACCCGCAATCAGGTGGCCCATCCCCTGGATGGATTTGGCTTTTTGCTGCCCCGTCGGGAGCAGGTGCGGTTGTTGGGGGCGTTGTTCTCCTCGTCGTTGTTTCCGGGACGCGCCCCGGAAGGCAAAACCTTGTTGACCACCTTCATCGGTGGCGCCATGGATCCCGAAGCCCTGACCCTGCCGGATGGCCCCTTGGAATCGTGGGTACGCAAGGATCTGGCCGGCTGTCTGGGGATCAGCGGCGAACCGGAGTTCAGCCGTTTTACCCGGTATCAGGCGGCCATTCCCCAATACAATGTGGGTCATCTGGAACGGATCGAGGCCATCGACCAGGCGTTGGAGATTCATTCCGGTCTTTATACCCGCGCCAACTGGCGGGATGGCATTTCGGTCTCCGATTGCGTGTGGAACGCCGAACGCTTGGCGAGACGCCTGACCGGCGAAGAGGAGAAAAAAGAGGAGGAGAACCCGGAATGACCCGTCTGATCGCCCTGGACACGGAAACCACCGGACTCTCCCCGGCCAAGGGGGATCGCATCGTGGAACTGGGTTGCGTGGAACTGGTCCACATGCGCAAAGGCCAGAGCCGGCAATGGTTCATCAATCCGGAACGGTCGATTCCCGCCGAGGCGACCCGCATTCACGGCATCACCGACGAACAGGTGGCCGGAGCGCCGATTTTCAAGGGGATTGCGGAGGAATTTCTGGCTTTTATCGGCCAGGATGGATTGGTGATTCACAATGCCGGCTTCGACATGGGATTTCTCAACGCCGAGCTGGCCCGGATCAAGCGTCCCCCTCTCGACACCGGGCGGGTGATCGATACCCTGGCCATATCGCGCCGTCGTTATCCCGGTGCCAAGTCGGATCTGGACTCCTTGTGCAAACGCCTCAAGATCGACAATACCCACCGGAAGTTTCATGGCGCGTTGCTGGACGCCGAACTTCTGGCCGATGTCTATGTGGCCTTGAACGGCGGTGCCCAGTTTGCCATGGATCTGACCGCTTCGGCGGAGCCGTTGCCATCGTTGCCGGTGGCGGCGGGACAGGCCGGTCAGGAGGGGACAGCCTCAGCACCCCTGGCGGTGGTCAGACCGACGCGCCCATGGCCTTTGTCCCGGGAGGAGGAGTTGGCCCATGAGGCGTTTTTGGAATTCATGCAAAAAGAGCATCGGGCCTGTGTGTGGGCGGAGAGTGAATTCCATACCTAGATTCAACCGGTTCATCTCCCCGCGCCGGATCCGGGAGGTTCGATGGGTCCCATCCACTGGCCTATGCACAATCCCAACTGTTTTCCCTCCACCACGCCCACCCGGTAGACGAATCCTTGTTTGATCAACACCGCTTCGGCATAGTTGGGGACCGGTTTCCACCAATACCACCCTTGTTCTCTGGGTTTTTCGCGTTTCCATTCCATGCTGATTATCCACAATGTCTGTGATGTTATTGCCAAGCTTTCCATCTTGTCTTAACTTTCCCAAAAATGCCAGAATCCGTGTGGAGAATTTTCCTTGGAAAGGACTTGACTCTCTGCCGTCATTTTGAAATAGTGGCACGGCGTTTGGTATCCCCTGTCCGCATCACCCCTTTTTCGATATAAGGTCGAGACTTTACATGACTGCCACCGCACACTCCACTGCCCACTCCCATCCACCGGTCTCCGTCCAACCCGAGGAAGAAAGTCGTCGTGATTTCCTGATCTTGGCCACAGGAGCCGTCAGCGCGGTCGGCGTTGCAGGCGCGGCCTGGCCATTCATTCAATCCTGGAGCCCATCGGCTGACGTGCTTTCCCAGGCCACCACCGAGGTGGATATCAGTGCGTTGGCCAAGGGTCAGATGATCACCGTCCCCTGGCAGGGCAAACCGGTTTTCATTCTTCACCGCACCGACGAGCAGATCGCGAGCGCCAAAAAAGGCGACGGGGAAAAACTCCCGGATCCCGCCAAGGATGCGGATCGGGCACAAAAGCCGGAATATCTCGTATTGCTGGCCATTTGCACCCATCTGGGCTGTGTGCCCCAACCCGTCGGAACCGGCAATTATGGCGGTTTCCTGTGTCCTTGTCACGGCTCCCACTATGACACCTCGGGACGCATTCGTCAGGGACCGGCTCCCAAGAACCTCGAAGTTCCCTACTATACCTTCAAGGATGAGAAAATCCTGGTGATCGGCAAGGCGGTCGGCTGATCCGGCGGTATGGAAGAGTCATGAAAAACAGCAATCACCAAAAAGAGATGCGTGCAAGGAGACCTCATGGTGTTTAAATCGCTCATGGATTGGGTGGATGCCCGTCTGCCCGTCACGGCTCTGATCAAAAGTCAGGCCACCGAATACCCGACGCCCAAGAACCTCAACTATTGGTGGAACTTCGGCTCATTGGCTTTGTTTTGTCTCATCATCATGCTGCTGACCGGTCTGTTTCTGGCCATGCACTACAAGCCGGACGCCAATCTGGCTTTCGACGCTGTCGAACACATCATGCGTGATGTCAACTACGGCTGGTTGTTGCGTTATCTGCATGCCAACGGCGCCACGTTCTTTTTCATGGTTGTTTATGTCCACATCCTGCGGGGCATGTATTACGGCTCTTATCGCGCCCCCCGCGAAATCCTGTGGTGGGTTGGCGTGATCATCTTCTTCCTGCTGATGGCCACGGCTTTCATGGGTTATGTGCTTCCCTGGGGTCAGATGTCCTACTGGGGTGCGGCGGTCATCACCAATCTGATGAGTGCCATTCCGGTGGTGGGTCAGGAGCTGGTGATCTGGGTGTGGGGTGGATTCGCGGTTGGCGATCCCACCTTGAATCGTTTCTTCGCGTTGCACTTCCTGCTGCCCTTTGTGATTTTCGGAGTGGTGATTGTCCATCTGTGGGCCTTGCATGCGGTCCACTCGAACAATCCGGACGGCATCGACGTGGATCATCACAAGGATTGCATTCCGTTTCATCCGTACTTCACCATCAAGGATCTGTACGGAGTCGGTGTTTTCCTGATCGTTTATTGTGGTTTTGTTTTCTTCCAGCCCAATTTCTTCTTGGAGCCGGACAACTACATCCCGGCCAACCCCATGCAGACCCCGGCCCACATCGTGCCGGAATGGTACTTCCTGCCGTTTTATGCGGTGTTGCGTTCCATTGACTTCCTGGGTTCCTACAGCAAGTTGGCGGGTGTGATTTCCATGGGGGCCGCCATTGCCATCCTGTTCATTCTGCCTTTCCTGGATCGTTCGCCGGTGCGTTCGTTCCGGTATCGTCCGTTGAGCAAGCAGCTGTTTTGGATCTTTGTCATCGACTGTTTCATCCTGGGCTGGGTGGGGTACAATCCGGCCGATGCCACCCGTTTCAACGGTGCTTTGCCCCTGATTGTCGTGGGTCGCACCTGCACGGCCATCTACTTCGGGTATTTCATCCTGTTGTGGATCATCACCGCATTTGACATCGAAAAACCCAAACCCGTGCCCAAAAGCCTGTAAGAAGGGGAGCTAGCCAACATGGACTTCTTGAAATTCCTTAAAACCGTGGCCCTGGCGGCTGCGGTGGTTCTTCCCCAAACGGCCCTGGCCTCCGAGGGTCCCGCGTTGCCCAAGCAGTCATGGGGATTTATCGGGGTTTTTGGTCAATTCGACCAGGCGGCTCTCAAACGGGGTGCGCGGGTGGCGGTGGAGGTCTGCATGGCCTGTCACTCCATCAAGTACATCAAGTTTGACTCCTTGAAAAAGCTTGGTTTCACCGAGCCTGAAGTGATCGCTTTGGCGGAAGCCCAAAGCCACAACAAAAAAGACGCCATGATCAGCCCCATGGATCCCACCTCGGCCAAGGACAGTTTCGGAGTGGTTCCTCCGGATCTTTCTTTGATCACCAAGGCCCGCAAGGGGTATGAGGATTATGTCTATGCCATCCTGAACGGTTATGCCACCGATGCGGATCGTGCGTTGGTGCAAAAGGTGATGGAGGATGGCGCCCTGTCTGAAAAAGAGCTGATGGAGGTCACGTCGGCTTTGAATCTGAATGCGCACATGGCTCCTGAGAAGATCAAGGAGGTTTTGACCCGCATTCAGGCCAACGAGAATTTCAATCGTTATTTCCCGGGCAACTTCTTCGCCATGCCTCAGCCTCTCAACGATGGGGCGGTGACGTATCCGGATGGTGTGCAGAATTCGTTGAAGCAGATGTCGCAGGATGTCACCACCTTTCTGGCCTGGGCTGCCGAGCCTTCGATGATGGATCGCAAGGCGTTGGGGTTGAAGGTGATGCTGTATCTGTTTGTTTTGACCATTATGTTCTTTGCGGTCAAGCGGCGCATCTGGGCCAAGATTCCCCATTGATTGGGTAATGTGGCGTGTACAAAAAAAACCCCCGCATGGTCGGGGGTTTTTTTTTGGAGAAGATGGAAGATGGAAGGGGGATGGTTTTTGATTGTTGGAAACAAAGAAGGGGTCCGGGGGAAGAATTCCCCGGACCCCTTCTTTGTTTCCATGGATTTCAGAAGTCAAAACCCTGGGGGAAGAATCCCCCAGACCCCCTCTTTTTTTTTCAATGGATTTCAGACAAGCGGCTTTTCCTTGATCTTGGTACACTCACCTTGAGCGTAAGCCAGGAATTCCTCAACCGCTTTGGAACGAAACTTCTGCTTTTGGTAAACAAAATTAAGCCGACGCTTCATGGTGCCTTCTTTCAAACGTCGGATCACCAGAGATTTCAAACTGACTTCCTTGCGCAAGGCAATCAACGAAACAATACTGAAACCAACACCACCTTCCACCGCCGCCTTGATCGATTCCGTGGAACCCATTTCAAGAATCAAATCCAATTGCTCATACTGCACACCAAATTTGCTCAATAAATCCGTGATCACCGCACGGGTTCCGGATCCCTCCTCCCGGGAGACAAAGGGATACTCCTTGAGCATTTGCACCGGAATCTCGTCCAACTTGGCCAAAGGATGGTTGGGAGCCACAATCAAAACCAATTCATCTTCCATGCATGGAGAAACCACAATGTTCTTGTTGTTCACCGGACCTTCAACCATGCCAATGTCAATGGTGGCATCCTCCAACTTGCGCACCACCATACGGGTGTTGTGTACCGTCAGACGAACCTGAACACCCGGAAAACCATCATGATACCCACTTAAAATCCGAGGCAACAAATATTCACCCAAAGTGGTGGTGGCGCCCAGCTTGATCACACCACGGGTCACCCCCGTCATTTCGTTGATGGCCTTTTCCGTCTCCCGATACAACTCCAAAATCCGGTCCGCATAGTTGAATACCATCATCCCGGCTTCGGTCAGGGAAATGCGATTGTGATGACGATCAAACAGCCGGGTGTTGAAATGCTCCTCCAACTGCCGAATCTGAAAAGTGACCGCCGGCTGGGTAAGATAAAGCTCCTCCGCCGCCCGGGTGAAGGAAAGATGCTTGGCAACCGAGTAGAAAACACGCAGACGGGTATCGGAAAAGCTCATGGGATGAAGACCTTCTGGGAGGATGGATGCATACGGGAACGCTCTTTATGCTAAAAAAAAATTTGATATATGTATAGGGAAAAATGGACGCAGATGAAAAATGCAACGGGTGCGCAAACGCGCCTTGGGAAACACGACTCAATGGGGGTATAGTCTTCAAGCTGGATGCATTCATCGTCAGACCCATTCAAACGAAAGTGATATTTTTTATGAACAACAAACCGCGCATCGACTCCCAGGAAGCCCTGACTCCTCGTTATGCCCAATATCGCCGCATGCTCTGCACCACCCATCCCGGTCTGGATCTCCGGTTGCGTCAGGGTCGCCTGATCCGGAGTACTCTGGTCGAACTGGCCAGCCGGTTTGACGTGATTCTTTTGGACGCCTTCGGCGTGTTGAATCTGGGAGAACAGGTCATTCCCGGCGCTCCCGAGGCGATTTCGGCCTTGCGCGCTCAAGGCAAAGCGGTGCGGGTGGTCTCCAACAACGCCTCCCAATCCCCGGCCAATATGGTCCGTCGGTTGAAGAAAATGGGCTTCGACCTGACCGTGGAGGAGATCATTTCGTCAGGCATGGCCGTGGCCCCATATATCGAAAATTCCATGCATCGGGACCGCCCTTACCTGCTGGTGGGCAGCGATGACAGTGCCAGCGTGTACGCCCCTTTTCCCGAATCCCTCATGGTCAACCGGTCCGGATCAACCCTGACGCTGGAAGAGGCGGAATCGATTCTGATTTGCAGCAATCGGGAGTATCACGGCGGCCAGCAGGAACAAGACGCCTTGCAACTTTTGACGCACAAAAAAGTTCCCCTGCTGCTCGCCAATCCGGATCTGGCCACCCCCAAACCCGATGGTCGCCTGGAAGCCGTGGCGGGGTATGCGGCGTTCGATCTGGCCGAAACCTTCGGATTGACCATCGAAGGAATCGGCAAACCGTTCCCCCCGATTTTTCAGGAGGTGATCCGTCGTTTTCCGGAAGTGCCACGGGAACGGTTTTTGATGGTGGGGGATACCTTGGATACCGATGTGCTGGGCGCGGCGGCCATGGGATTTGCCAGTTGTCTGGCGCTGTCCGGGGCGTGCGCCGGATGGGGAGACTC
This sequence comes from Magnetococcales bacterium, assembly GCA_015231755.1. Classification (NCBI taxonomy): domain Bacteria; kingdom Pseudomonadati; phylum Pseudomonadota; class Magnetococcia; order Magnetococcales; species Magnetococcales bacterium. The sequence goes on from JADGAZ010000010.1 coordinate 72,376, forward strand.
CCTGGAAAGCTTGTGTGATGTGCGGGGCATCCGTCCCGATTTTGTGATCGCATCCCTGGGCGGTTGACAGCGGGATTCGTGTTTCCATTTTGGATTGACAAGGAGAATGTTGACCATGGCCGATTTTCGATATGGGGAGCTCTTCAATCTGGCCCATGACCAGACCCAATACCGTTTGCTGACCCAGGATCATGTGCGGGTCGATACCTTTGCGGGCGGGCGGATGGTGATGGTGGATGGGGCGGGTTTGACCCTTTTGGCCAAAGAGGCCATGCGGGATGTGTCGTTTTTGTTGCGTACCAGCCATTTGCAGCAGTTGCGCGACATCCTCGACGATCCGGAGGCTTCGGGCAATGATCGTTATGTGGCTTTGGAACTGCTGAAAAATGCCAATATCGCCGCCGGTATGGTGCTGCCCAGTTGTCAGGATACGGGCACGGCCACGGTGGTGGGCAAGAAGGGAGGTCGGGTCTGGACCGGCGGTGGTGATCGCGAAGCCTTGTCCCGGGGGGTTTTCGAGGCGTATGCGGGGAACAATCTGCGTTATTCCCAGGTTGCTCCCATCACTTTGTATGAAGAGAAGAATACCGGCAGCAATCTCCCGGCCCAGATCGACATCGAGGCTGTGGATGGGGAGGCGTACAAATTTTTGTTCATGGCCAAGGGTGGGGGATCGGCCAACAAGACGTTCTTGTTTCAGCAAAATAAATCTCTTTTGAATCCCGAGTCCCTGGCGGCCTTTGTGGCGTCCAAATTGAAGGATTTGGGGACTTCGGCGTGTCCGCCTTATCATTTGGCGTTGGTGATTGGCGGTTTGTCTCCGGAGATGACCTTGAAGACGGTCAAGCTTGCTTCGGCCCGTTATCTGGATACGTTGCCGGAACAAGGAGATGGGATCGGTGGGGCGTTCCGAGATCGGGCGTTTGAGGCCGAGGTGATGGAGATGGCCCAAAAGCTCGGGTTGGGGGCGCAGTTCGGAGGCAAATATTTCGCCCATGATGCGCGGGTGATCCGACTGCCGAGGCATGGGGCTTCGTGTCCGGTGGGGTTGGGGGTATCGTGTTCGGCGGATCGGAACATTTTGGCCCGTATCGATGCGGAGGGGATTTGGTTGGAGGCTTTGGAGCGGGATCCGGCCCGTTTTCTGCCGGAGGTGGAGATGCCGGCCGGTGAGGCGGTGCGGGTGGATTTGAATCAGCCCATGGCGGCCATTCGTGCCGAGTTGAGTCGTTATCCGATCAAGACCCGGTTGTCGTTGACCGGGCCTATCGTGGTGGCTCGGGATATTGCTCATGCCCGGATTCAGGAGCGGTTGGATCGGGGTGAGGGGATGCCGGAGTATTTCAAGAATCATATCGTTTATTATGCCGGTCCGGCCAAGAAGCCGGAGGGTTTGCCTTCGGGTTCGTTTGGTCCGACCACGGCGGGGCGGATGGACAGTTATGTGGGGCGTTTTCAGAAGGAGGGGGGATCGTTGGTGATGTTGGCCAAGGGCAACCGGGGTCGTCAGGTGACCGAGGCGTGCAAGGCCAACGGGGGATTTTATTTGGGTTCCATTGGTGGAGCGGCGGCTTCGTTGGCGCAGCAGAGCATCAAGAAGGTTGAGGTGATCGATTTTCCGGAGTTGGGTATGGAGGCGGTTCATCGCATCGAGGTGGAGAATTTCCCGGCTTTCATCGTGGTGGATGACAAGGGGGGAGATTTCTTCGCGGCGTTGGGTTTGTAGAAAACTGTTGAAAAAAAAGCGGGGGTCTGGGGGATTCTTCCCCCAGGGTTTTGCTTTTTTTGCCTTTGCTTTTTTGTCTTTTGCGAAAAACGCTTTCGTAAAAGCGCGCACAAGTCAAAAGAACAAGTCAAAAGATTAAAAGATTAAAACCCTGGGAGAGGAATCTCCCAGACCCTCTCTTTTTTTTCAATGGTCACAGCCATGCTTTGGCCAGAATGGCATCCATGAGACGATTTGGCAGAATACGCCGCAACAGAGCAAACAAATGCGTCGGTATCGTGACTCCATAACGCACCCTGGGACGTGAACTTTCAAGCGCGTGAACCACCTTGTCAAAAACCGCCTCGGGAGGCATCGAAAACATTCCCCCACCTCTCTGGGCCTTCTGACGAAAATGATCCTCCATGAAACGATATCGCTCCAGATGCCTGCTCGCCGCCGCATCCACATGACGCCTGAAAGCCATCGTGGCGTTTTTTCTGAACAAGGTGGTGATGGGACCAGGCTCGATCAGAATGAAATGAATCCCACTGCCACGCCACTCCAACCGCAAAGTGTCGGTCATCCCTTCCAACGCAAACTTGCTCGCCACATACGCCCCGCGATACGGTAACGCCACAAAACCCAATACCGAACTGTTCTGAATCACCCTCCCATGCCCCTGCCGATGCATCACCGGCAAAACCAATCGGGTCAACTCGTGAGTGCCGAAAACATTGGTCTCGAATTGCTCCCGCAACGCGCGACGGTCCAAATCCTCCAAAGCCCCCGGCTGACCATAGGCCCCATTGTTGAACAACGCATCCAACGTGCCCCCGGTCTGCCGCAACACCCACTCCACCGCCTCCCGGATCGACTCCGAATCCACCAAGTCCAACCGGTGGGCGGTCAATCCCATCTGCTGCAATTTCTCGACATCCTCCACCTTGCGCGCCGTGGCGAAAACCCGATGCCCCCGCTCCCGCAATCCCTGGGCGACACACAAGCCAATACCGCTGGAACAGCCGGTGATCAGGATGGTTTTCATGGTTTCAGCCATTGATCCATGCATGGTTCACCCGTTTGTCGAATTCACGTCCAACCCATCCCCACCTTCACCGCGTGACCCCTCAGCCATTCGGCGGCGGACATGCGGCGTTTGCCGGGAATCTGCACCTCGGTGACGATCAACGAGCCTTCCTGACAGGCGATTTCCGGGCCGTCGTCGTGAAGGGCGATGATGGTGCCGGGGGAACCGGAACCGTGTTCCACACGGGCGCGCAGGATTTTGACCGGTTGTCCCTCCAACAGGGCGGTGGCTCCCGGCCAAGGGTTGAGGGCCAGAATATGACGTTGTACCCGTCCGGCCTTTTCCTGAAAGGAGATTTTTTCATCCGCCCGGGTGAGTTTCGGAGCGTGGAGGATGCCCTCATCGGGCTGGGGTCTGGGATGGATGGTGCCCGCTTTCATGCCGGCGATGGTTTGGATCAGCAGACGCGCTCCCAGTTGGGCCAGAGCATCGTGCAGACCGCCTCCGGTCATGGTGGCAGGCAGGGGCAGGGGGGCCATGGAGAGGATGGGGCCGGTATCCAGTCCCTTGTCCATGCGCATGATGGTAATGCCCGAGTCCGCATCTCCGGCCAGCAACGCCCTTTGGATCGGCGCCGCTCCCCGCCAGCGGGGCAACAGCGAAGCGTGTACGTTGATGCATCCTTGCGGAGGCAGGGAAAGCAGGGTTTCCGACAGGATCTGACCATAGGCCGCCACCACGATCAGATCGGGTTGAAGCGCCGCGCAATCGGCGATGGCGGCAGGATCTTTCAATTTTTCCGGCTGAAAGATCGGAATGCCTCGTCCGGCTGCCACCTCCTTGACCGGCGAAGGACGTAGATTCATGCCGCGTCCCGTGGGGCGGTCGGGTTGGGTGAAAATGCCCACCACCGGATCGGTGCTGTCGAGCAGGGCTTGCAGGGAGGGGACCGCGAAATCCGGTGTTCCCATGAAGACGATGCGCCAGCTTTGCATGGGGGGTCACTCCTCGTTTTGTTTTTTCTTTTTGAGTTTTTGCAAGATGATGGAGCGTTTCAGGCGCGAAATGTGGTCGATGAACAAAATGCCGTCCAGGTGGTCGATTTCGTGCTGAAAACAGACCGCCAGCACATCATCCGCGTCGATGATCACCTCCTGGCCGTGTTGATTCAGCCCCTTGACCTGAATCTGGGCCGAACGGGTCACATCGGAAGTGTGTTCCGGGACCGACAGACACCCTTCGTTCCAGACGATTTCTCCGTCCTGACGGATGATTTCCGGATTGGCCAGAAAGATGGGACTGCGTTTGCCATCTTTTTTGGCATATTCCACATCCACCACGATGACCCGTTGGGTGACGCCGACCTGGGTTGCGGCCAGACCGATTCCCTGGGCGTAGTACATGGTTTCGGCCATGTTTTCCATGAGGCGGCGCACGGCGTCGGTGACCGCCGGAACGGGCAGGGCTTTGCGTTTGAGACGGCTGTCGGGGGCGGTGAGTATGGTGAGTCGCGTCATGGTGGATCCGTGAAAAATAGTGTTGCAACTATTGAAAAAAAAGAGGGGTCTGGGGATTCATCCCCAGTAATTTGACTTTATTATTTTTTTAAAAAGTTTTTCAAATTATTTAATTTTAGAGTCAAAACCCTGGGGGATGAATCCCCCAGACCCCCTCTTTTTTTTCAATAGTTTATCCGGTTTGGTCTTTCAAAGGAAGAGTTGGGGATCCACATCGATTTCCAGGCGAATCCGCGTGCCTGCCATTTTTTCGGCCAGGGTCATGACGCCGGGCAGTGCCCGATGCAATCGACCGTCTTGTCGTTCCTTGATCAGCATTTGCCAGCGATACCGGTTGCGCAATTTGAACAGCGGCGCCGGGGCGGGCCCCAGGAATTCCACATCGGCATTCGGAGGCAAGGCGGCTTTGAACATTTGACAAAAAAGATCCCCTTCCGGTTTCATGCTGGCGTTGAATCGCATCATGGCCAGCCGTCGGAAGGGGGGGTAACCGGCCTGGCGTCGGAAGTCCATCTCTTTTTGGATGAAATTCTGATCGTTTCCCAGGGCGGCGGCTATGGCGTAGTGGTTGGGATCCAGGGTTTGGATGATGGCTCGTCCCGCATGGTCTTCCCGTCCGGCCCGTCCGGCCACCTGGGTGAGAATCTGAAAGGTGCGTTCCGAGGCGCGGAAATCGGGTTGGCACAGCGTGGTTTCCGCCTGCACCACTCCCACCAGGGACAACCCGGGAAAGTGATGTCCTTTGGCGGTCATCTGGGTGCCCACGAGAATATCGATGCGGCGGGCGTGGAAGGCTTCCAGGGTCTCTTCCAGGGTGTGGGAGTCGGAAGCCACGGCATCCCGATCCAGTCGGGCGATGGTGGCTTGGGGAAAGAGGGTACGGGTTTCTTCTTCCAGGCGTTGGGTGCCGGGTCCGAAGTGGTAGAGGCTCAATTGGCCGCAGCTTGGGCAGATATCCAGAGGATCCCGGTTGAAATCGCAATAGTGGCACAGCAGACGGGAGCGGTTTTTGTGCAGGGTGAGGGTGACCGAGCAGTGGGGGCATTGGATCGCCTGTCCGCAGCGATAGCAGAGCAGTGACGGAGCGAATCCGCGTCGGTTGAGAAACAGCAGCACCTGTCGTCCCGCTTCCAGGGTTTCGGTCATGGCCTGGCGCAGTCTGGGGGAGATCAGGCCATCTTTTCCCATGAGGCGTCGCAGTTCCGGGTCTCCCAGTTGGACCGCTTCCACTGTGGGAGGCAGGCCACCTCCGGCCCGTTGGGTCAGGCGCAGATGGCCATAGCGGCCTCGTTGGACATTGGCCAGGGATTCCATCGACGGGGTGGCGCTGCCGAGAATCAGCACGGCGGCGCATTTCTGGGCGCGCACGGCGGCCATGTCCCGGGCCTGATAGGGAACGTTGCCTTCTTGTTTGTAGGAAGGGTCATGTTCTTCGTCCACGATCACCAGTCCCAGGTTGGCGAACGGCGCAAACAGGGCGCTGCGGGCGCCAACGGCCACCTGGGCTTCTCCTTTATGGATGCGCCACCACTCTTTGGGGCGTTGGGCGCGGGTCAATCCGGAGTGCAGCACGGCCAGGGTGGTGGGAAAGCGGGCGCGCAGTCGTGTGATCATTTGGGAGGTGAGGGCAATTTCCGGCACCAGCACCAGGGCTTGTCTTCCGGAGGTGAGGCAGCGTTCGATGGCGCGCAGGTAGACTTCGGTTTTGCCGCTACCGGTGATGCCTTCCAGGAGAAACGGTTTGAAGGTATGGCTGTTCAGGGCCTGGCAGAGTTGTTCGACGCATTGGGATTGTTCGTCGGTGAGGGTGGGGGGTGTGATGGGCGGTTGGGGGAGTTCGGTTGGATTGGATTCTTCGGGGATGCGGGTTGTCCAGGTGGTTTCCAGGCGGATGGCTCCGAGTTTTTCGAGGGTATGCAGGTGTTCGATGAGTCCTTTTTTGCCGAAGTGGGTGATCAGGGTTTCTTCGGAGAGGCCATCTTTGCGGTTTTGGATGCGGGTGACCAGGGGGATGAGGGAGGGTGGAATGATTTGTGGATCGGTTTCGGGTTGCCAGATTGCCCGTCGTTTGCGTTGGAAGGTGATTTCGCTGGGCAGGGCCGCCGCCGCCACGGAGCCGATGGAGCACAGGTAATAGCGGGAGAGCCAATTCAGGAGGTGGAGCAGGTCTGCGCCGAGCAGGGGTTGAGTGCCGAGGGTGGCGGCGATTTCCAGGATTTTTCCTTCTTTCCAGACGGCTTCTTGGGTGATTTCCCAGACGATGCCGGTTTGTCGGCTGCGTCCGAGGGGTACCAGCACCAGTGAGCCTGCGGTGACCGGCATGGAGTCCGGGATGGCGTAGGTCAGGAGGGGGCGTTTGGGGATGGGGAGGGCGACCTGGGCAAAGCGCATGGTTTGAAACTATTAAAAAAAAAGAGAGGGTCTGGGAGATTCATCTCCCAGGGTTTTGATTTTGCCTTTAATCTTTTGCCTTTGGCGCGCTTTTCAAAGAAGCTTTTTTCGCGCCTTTTGCGAAAAAAAGCGCAAGCGCGCTGCTTTTGACTTTTTCTTTTTGCCTTTGGCTCGCTTTTCAAAGTGTTGCGAAAATTTTCAAGACCAATCCGGTTCTGATCAGGGCGAGTTCACTCAGGAAGGACGGAGCGCGCGCTGCGCTTTTTTCGCAAAAGGCGCGAAAAAAGCTTTTGTAAAAGCGCGCCAAAGGCAAAAAAGATTGAAAGTCAAAAGATCAAAGTCAAAACCCTGGGGGAAGAATCCCCCAGACCCTCTCTTTTTTTTCAATGGGTTCGATGATTTTTTGGCCGGGAAATCTATTCGCTTCGTTTCAGATATTTACGGATCATCGCCACATGACAGCAACAATGAGCATCATCCACAGGCGGAAGCCCCTCGTTTTCCATGCGACAAAAATCCGTGTGATCGCCGCGCCCGTGAGGGATACAGCGCAACACCTGACGCAAATTCTCCAACTCACCTTCAGCCCGGGCAACCCGACGACGGGCTTCGGCCAGTTCGACCTCCGGATCCAGAATCACCTCACCCCACCGCCCGCACCAAAGCCTGACAGACCAAATCCTGCTGCTCGGCAGTCAGATAAGGATGCATGGGTAACGAAATCACTTCGCTCGCCGCCTGCGTCGCGTTGGGAAACTCTCCCCTGTCATGACCCAACGCCGCAAATACCGCCTGATGATGCAAAGGAATCGGATAATGCACCGCCGTCGGAATTCCCGCCTGGGCCATCTCCCCCCGTACCCGCTCCCGATCCGCAACCCGTACCGTGTATTGAGCAAAAACACTCAGATTTTCCGTGCGAATCTCCGGAATGCGCACCTTGCCACTCAAACGCTCGGCATAACGGGCCGCCACTTCCTGACGCGCCTGAATTTCCCCTTCAAAAAATGGCAATTTGGCCAACAAAATCGCAGCCTGCAAGGTGTCCAAACGCCCGTTGATGCCCAAAAGCGCATGACGATACTGGGCGATTTGACCGTGTTCCCGAATCACCTTGATCTTTTGAGCCAACTCTTCATCTTCGGTGAACGCCATCCCCCCATCCCCGTACCCCCCCAACGGCTTGGCCGGGAAAAATGAAGTGGCCGCCGCCGTGGTCATGCCACAAGAACGCCGCCCCTTGTTGGCCGCTCCAAAAGATTGACAGGCATCCTCCAAAACCCAAAGCCCATGGGCCTTGGCGATATCGTTGATGGCATCCAGATCCGCACATTGCCCAAAAATGCTCACCGGCATGATGGCGCGAGTCCGGGGCGTGATGGCCGCGGCAATCAAACCCGGATCGATGTTGAGGGTGTCCGGCTCCACATCCACAAAAACCGGTTTGGCCCCGGTCAGGGCAATGGTCTCGGCTGTGGCGATGAAGGTGAAAGGCGTGGTGATCACCTCGTCACCCGGCCCAATCCCCCAGGCCATCAGAATGGCCAACAACGCATCGGTACCCGATGAAAGCCCCACCGCATGCCCACATCCGACAAATTCCGCCAACGCCCCTTCCAGCTCCTTGACCTGGGGACCGTTGATGTAACGGGAGGTGTCCAGCACCTCCTGGATGGCCCGGTTGACCGGATCGCGCATGAGACGGTACTGGGATTGCAGATCGATGAATTCCATGACATTTGACACTGGTGTGGTCCCCTCAGATGAACAGGATTTCGTGTTCCATCAATTGATGGATGGTTTCCCGTGGCCGCACCACGGCGAAGCGGTCCTGACACACCATCACCTCGGCGGCGCGGGGTCGGGTATTGTAGTTGCTGCTCATGGAGAAGCCATAAGCCCCGGCGGAACGAACTGCCAGCAGCTCTCCGGCATGAAACTCCGGCAGCATGCGATCCTTGGCCAAAAAATCACCGGATTCACAAATCGGACCCACCACGTCGGCCAGAATTTCTTCCCGGTCGAAACGACGCACCACCGGCAAAATGGTGTGATGGGCGTCGTAAAGCGCAGGACGTAGCAGATCGTTCATGCCCGCATCGGTGATGATGAAGCGTTTTTCTTCCCCTTCTTTGACGTACTCCACCCCCGCCACCAGCACCCCCGCATTGCCCACGATCACCCGACCCGGTTCCAGGATCAAGGTGATCTCCAGACCGTTCAACTCCTGGAGCAGGGCCGCGGCGTAACGCTCCGGATGCGGGGGAATCTGCTGGGCGTCATACGGAATGCCTAGACCCCCGCCTAAATCCAGATAACGCAACGGGATTCCGGCGCGACGCAGCTCGATCAACAGTTGCTTGACCCGCTTGAGGGCATCGACAAAAGGCTCCAGAGTGGTCAACTGCGAGCCGATGTGACAATCCAATCCCACCGGAGTGACATGTTCGAGACTGGCAGCCAGCCGGTAAAGCTCCATGGCCTGGGGATGGGGAATGCCGAACTTGTTGCGCCGCAATCCGGTGGAAATGTAAGGATGCGTCGCCGGATCCACATCCGGGTTGATGCGCAAGGCGATGGGGGCCTTTTTGCCCATGCGTCCGGCCAGGGTGTTGATGCGCAACAACTCCCCGTGACTTTCCACGTTGAACAGCAGGATGTCATGTTCCAAGGCGGCCTGGATCTCGGCGCCGCTTTTGCCCACGCCGGAAAAAACCACCCGACTCCCGGGACATCCCACCCGCTTGACCCGTTCCAACTCCCCCCCGGAAACGATGTCGAATCCCGAACCGCGTCTGGCCAGGATGTCGAGGATCGCCAGGGAACTGTTGGCCTTCACCGAATAACAGATCAGATGGTCCACCGCGGCGAAGGCATGGCTGAAGACATCGAAATGACGCTCCAAAGTGCCCTGGGAGTAACAGTAGAAGGGAGTTCCGACGCTGGCGGCGATCTGGTCGAGGGGAACCTGTTCGCAGTGCAGGCGGTTGTCCAGGTAGCGGAAATAGTCCATGATCCGATTCGATTTCTTCAGGGGGCGAGACGTTGGGTGGTTTGACCTTTTTCATCCTTGCCAGGCAGATAAAGCTCTCCTTTGTGGCCACAGCCCGCGATCAGCAGGCCAAGTGCCGCCACCAAAGCAGGTAGGATCGCGTGTGTTTGGAACCGTTTCATCCCGATGATCTCCTGTTGGGCATGGATTTTTTTCATTGTGCCATGGTTTCGTTACAGATTTCAACGGTACCCGGGAAATTCCTTTCCGAAATGGGTTCCAGCTTTAAGGCCAAAAAAAAACGGTGGACCATTTGGTGAAGGTCCACCGTTTTTCAAGCATCAACCGGGGGAGAATTACTTCACGCCCAGGAATTCAAACAGGTCGGCCCGCTCGGTGGCGTCCTTGAGACCGGGGAAGGTCATTTTGGTCTTGGCGAACATCGCTTTGGGATTTTCGATGAACTTGTTCAGGTTGGCGGCATCCCAGCTCACACCGGTGAAGCCGTCGGAATACTTGAAGCCCTCCTGGGTGCCGGCGGCACGGCCAGCCAGACCGGAGAGGTTGGGACCGATCTTCTTTTCGCCGGGCTTGTTGGAGTGGCAGACAGCGCAGTTCTTTTTGAAGACGGCCTCGCCTTTGGCCACATCGGCAGAGGCGGAATTGGCAGCCATGAGAGCGACGATACCCAGGCTGGCGACGAGGAGTTGGTGTTTCATGTGTTTTACCTTTAGTTTTGGGGTGATTTTTGGTCTGTTCGTGTTTGCTTGTTGCTTAAAAAAAATTGATCCCATCATTTGGAGCGTGGGGATCTTAGTCCCGCCCGGTCAGGGAGTCAAGGTTTAAATACAGGGACTTGCCGGCTCCCGTCACGAAACGGACACACCATTGATCCGGGTCAATTTCCACTGTTTTTCACGGGTCGTGTCAGCTTCCCGGCGGGGATTTGGTCGGGGTCTTGGCGGATTCGGAACTGCCATCCAGCCGTTTCCGGGCGGTCTCGATGGCGGTGCGCACCGTGGAAAAGGCGGTTCCACCGGCGACCTTGCGGGCATTGACCGAAGCGGTCACCGCCAGCACCTCCACCACCTCCGGACCGATGCGGGGATCCGCCGATTGCATTTCGGCCAAGGAGAGCTGTTCCAGGGTGCGACCGCTCTCCACGCACAGGCGTACCAGCCGACCCGAAACCTCGTGGGCCTTGCGGAACGGAATCCCCTGACGGGCCAGATAGTCCGCCAGATCCGTGGCCGTGGTGAACCCCACCTTGGCGGCGGAAGCCATGGCGGACCGATGGATGCGGATTTCCGCCAGCATGCCCGCGAACACCTTCAGACAGCCCCGCACGGTCTCGATGATGTCGAAGATCGCCTCTTTGTCTTCTTGCATGTCCCGGTTGTAGGAGAGGGGCAGACCCTTCATCAAGGTGAGCAGACCCATCAGATGTCCCGTGACCCGACCGCTTTTGCCCCGCACCAGTTCCGGGGCGTCGGGATTTTTCTTCTGGGGCATGATGCTCGAACCCGTGGCGAAGGCGTCCGAAAGCTCCACGAAGCCGAACGCCTGGGAAGACCACAGAATCAACTCTTCGGAAAAACGCGACAGATGGGTCATGACCAGCGCGCAGGCCGCCGCGGTCTCGATGACGAAATCCCGATCCGAAACCGCGTCCAGGGAGTTGCGACAGATGCCGTCGAAGTTCAACTCCTTGGCCACCCACTCCCGGTCGATGGGGTAGGGGGTTCCCGCCAGGGCCGCGGCCCCCAGGGGAAGTTGATTGATCCGCTTGCGCGCCTCGGCGAACCGTTGCCGATCCCGGTCGAGCATCTCGAAGTAGGCCATGAGATGGTGACCGAAGGTGATGGGCTGGGCGTTTTGCAGATGGGTGAAACCCGGCATGATGGTTTCGATGTGGGCTTCCGCCAGGGTCAGCAGGATGCGCTGCAAGGTGAGAATGGCATCCCGGATGGCATCCACCTCCTCCCGCAGCCACAGACGCAGATCCGTGGCCACCTGATCGTTGCGGGAACGGGCGGTGTGCAGTTTGCCCGCTACCGGCCCCACCAGCTCCCTCAGACGGTTTTCCACATGCATGTGGATGTCTTCCTGGTCGTCCCGGAAGGGCAGACGTCCCTCTTCGATCTCCACCTTGACCCGCGCCAGACCACTGACGATCAGGTCGGCTTCGGCCTCGGCGATGATCCCCTGACGCGCCAGCATGCGGCAGTGGGCCATGGATCCCTGGATGTCCTGTCGATACAGCCGCGAATCGTAGTGAATCGAGGCGGAAAAGGACTCCATGAAGGCATCGGTGGGCTGGGAGAATCGTCCGCCCCAGGGTTTGTTGGGTTTGCTCATGGATGGTTCTGGCGCACCATGGCGGCGATGCGCATCCTCAAGGCGTTGAGTTTGATGAATCCGGTGGCGTCGGTCTGGTCGTAGGCCCCGTGATCCTCCTCGAAAGTGACAATGGCCGGGTCGAACAACGACAACTCCGAACGCCGTCCCGTGACCGTGACATTGCCCTTGTACAGTTTCAATCGCACCACACCCGTGACATAGGTCTGGGAGGCGTCAATCAGAGCCTGGAGCATCAGCCGTTCCGGGGAGAACCAGTAGCCGTTGTACACCAAAGAGGCGTAACGGGGCATCAGTTCATCCTTGAGATGGGCCGCTTCCCGGTCCAGGGTCAAAGACTCGATGGCCCGATGGGCCACCCCCAGAATGGTTCCTCCCGGGGTTTCGTACACGCCACGGGATTTCATGCCCACATAGCGGTTTTCCACCAGATCCACCCGACCGATGCCATTGGCGCCTCCCAAGGCGTTCAGACGGGTCAGCAGCGCAGCCGGAGAGAGACGTTCCCCGTCGATGGCCACCGGATCCCCTTTTTCAAAGGAGATTTCCACATAGGTGGGTTTGTCCGGCGCCCGTTCCGGGGAGACGGACAGAATGAACATCTCCTCTTCCGGCTCGCTCCAGGGATCTTCCAGGGCCTTGCCCTCGAAGGACAGATGCAACAGATTGCGATCCATGGAGTAGGGCACCTCGCCGCGCTTGTCGCGGGAGACCGGAATGCCATGGGCGTCGGCATAGGCCAGCAGTTTTTCCCGGGAGGTCAGATCCCACTCCCGCCAGGGGGCGATCACCCGAATGTCGGGACGCAGGGCGTGATAGGCCAGCTCGAAGCGCACCTGGTCGTTGCCCTTGCCCGTGGCGCCATGGGCCACGGCGTCGGCGCCACTCTGGGTGGCGATTTCGATCTGACGCTTGGCGATGAGCGGACGGGCGATGGAGGTGCCCAGATGATAGACCCCTTCATACAGGGCGTTGGCCCGGTACATGGGAAAGACGAAATCCCGGACGAACTCCTCTTTCAGATCCTCGATGAAGACCTCCCGGACCCCCAGGGCATGGGCCTTTTGACGGGCCGGCTCCAGCTCTTCGCCCTGTCCCAGGTCGGCGCAGAAGGCGACAATTTCACACTCGTAATGCTCTTGCAGCCATTTGAGGATGATGGAGGTGTCCAGCCCACCGGAGTAGGCCAGGACCGCTTTCTTGACGGGTTTGGACATGAATCGATTCCCTTGTGATGCCGTTGAATGTCAGATCGCCACGCCCATCAGCCATTCGAGAATGGCTTTTTGGACATGCAGACGGTTTTCCGCCTCGTCCCAGACCACCGACTGGGGACCGTCGAGCACTTCGTCCGTGACCTCCTCGCCCCGGTGGGCGGGCAGGCAGTGCATGAACAAAGCTTCGGGCCGGGCCGCGTACATCAGAGCCTGATCCACGCAATAGTCGGCGAAGGCGCGCTGGCGGCGCAGTTGTTCGGACTCCTGACCCATGGAGGTCCAGGTGTCGGTGCAGATCAGGTCGGCGTCGATGGCGGCGTCGATCGGGGCGCGTACCACCTGGATGGAGCCGCCGGTGGTGATGGCCTCCTGCTGGGCACGGGCCAGCAGGGCGTCGTTTGGCTCGTAGTGGATCGGGCAGGCCAAAACCAGATGGAAACCCAGTTTGGCCGCCGCCTGGATCCAGGAGTTGGCCATGTTGTTGCCGTCGCCGATCCAGGCCACTCTTTTGCCGTCCAGTGGCCCCCGGTGCTCTTCGAAGGTGAACAGATCCGCCAGCACCTGACAGGGATGAAAATCGTCGGACAGGCCGTTGATCACCGGCACCGTGGCGTATTGGGCCATGGTGGTAACCTTGTCGTGACCGAAGGTGCGCACCATGATGCCGTCCACATACCGCGACAGCACCCGGGCCGAGTCCGAAAGGGTCTCCCCCCGTCCCAGTTGGATCTCCTGGCTGGAAAGGAACAGCGCCTGTCCCCCCAACTGGAACATGCCGGTCTCGAAGGAGACCCGGGTGCGGGTGGAGGGTTTTTCAAAGATCATCCCCAGGGTGCGGCCCTGGAGGGTGGGTTCGTTCCGACCCGCGTTGCGCGCCTTTTTCAGCAGGGCGGTGCGTTGGAACAGACGACGGATCTCCTGGGCGGAGAGGTCGTCGAAGGTGAGCAGATCCCGTTTGGTGGAGTGTGTGGTGGTCATTGTGTTGCCGTCAAAAAAGGTCGCTCATCACGCCGTCGAGAATGGCCACGCCCTGATCGATCTCCTCTGGGGAGATGGTCAGGGGAGGCAACATGCGCAAGGTGGTGCCCATCTGGGAACTGAGGAGCAGACCCCGGTTCAGACACAGACCCGCGACCTCCTCGGTGGCACCGTTGAGTTCCACGGCGGCCATCAGGCCCCGACCACGGGTGGTCTTGACCATGGTATGGTTGGCGGCCATCTCCCGCAGCCGTTGATGCAGATGGTCGCCCAGGGCGGTGACGTTGGCCAGGATACCATCGTCCAGCAGGGTTTCCAGGGTGGCGAGGGCGGCGGCGCAGGCCAGCGGATTGCCCCCGAAGGTGGAGGCGTGGGTGCCGGGCGTGAAGGAGGCGGCCACCTTGGCCGAGGCCAGACAGGCTCCCATGGGCACCCCGGAGGCCAATCCCTTGGCCACGGTGATGATGTCCGGAATGGCCTGGCTCCATTGATGGCCCCAGAACTTGCCGGTACGGCCCATGCCGGTCTGGACTTCATCCAGGATCAGCAGCAGTCCATGCCGGTCGGCGATGGCCCGCAGGGCCTCCAGATAGCCGTCATCCGGCAGGCGCACGCCGGATTCCCCCTGGATCGGCTCCACGAAGATGCCGGCGGTATAAGGACTGATGGCCTTTTCCACGGCGCCGGGATCGTTGAAGGGCACATAACGGAAGCCGGGCATGAGGGGTTCAAAGCCCCGTTGGACTTTTTCCTGGGCCGTGGCCGACAGGGTGGCCAGGGTACGACCGTGGAAGCCGTTGATGGCGGTGATGATCTCGAAGCGTCCCGGATGGCCGTGATCCCGCATGTATTTGCGGGTCAGCTTGATGGCCGCCTCGTTGGCTTCGGCGCCGCTGTTGCAAAAGAAGGCTTGATCGGCAAAACAGGTATCGGTCAGACGACGGGCCAGTTTTTCCTGCAACGGGATCCGGTAAAGGTTCGAGGTGTGGATGAGTTCCCCGGCCTGTTTGGCGATGGCCGCGGTCACCTTGGGCGGGCAGTGGCCCAGATTGTTCACCCCGATGCCGGACAGAAAGTCGAGATATTCCCGGCCTTCGGTGTCCCAGAGCCGTGTTCCGGCGCCCCGGACAAAGCCCACGGGATTCCGTCCATAGGTGGACATGATGCACTGGATGTCGTTCATGATGCCTCCGTACTGATTTGAAACGTTTTTTATAGCGGTTAGCGGCAGATCCCGCAACGGTTCATCATGCACGGCGAGGCGATTTTGTCAATTCGGAGGGAAATCAAGGATCGCATGTCCCCCGGAAGGGGTGGAAAGCCCAAGGAATCAGACTTTTCACCTCTTCCGGGATGCGGATTGCCGAGGCGGGGATCAGATGAAGAGGGTAATGTCCGCTTCCTGGGCCACTTCAAAGAAGCGGGCGGCTCCGGCATATTCCAGGCCGTCCATCAGTTCTTCGTGTTTGAAGTCGAACAGATCGACAGTCATTTGACAGGCGATCATCTTGACTTCAGACTCGATGGCCATATCCATCAATTCGTCGATGGAGGCCACCCCTTTGCTGACCATTTTTTGTTTCATCATGATGGTGGCCATGCTTTCCATGCCGGGCAGGGCTTGCACCAGCACGGGCATGGGAATCGGCATCGGCATGGCCGGATTGCCGAGGGGCGAAATTTTCAGGCTGCGGTTTTTTTTCAGAACCTGCAAGCCGTAAAAGGTCCAGAAGATGGTGACTTCGTAATCCAGCGCCGCCGCCGTGGTGGCCAGAATCAGCGGAGGATAGGCGAAGTCCAGAGTGCCTTTGGTGGCGATGATCGCCAGTTTTTTCTGCGCCATGGTGAGGGTTCTCCTTGCCCGGTCAGGGCTTGCGGATTTCGTAGTAGAAGACGCCGCCCGCTTCCGAGGCCTTGATCAGCTCGTTTCCGGTCTGGGTGCAAAACGATTCAAAATCCTTGGCAGAGCCTGGATCCGTGGCCTCGATGGCGAGGACTTGTCCGGATGCCATCTCTTTGAGGGCCTTTTTGGCGCGCAGGATGGGCAGTGGGCAGTTCAGCCCTTTGGCGTCGAGGGTCGTGTCAGCCATGATGTGTTTCCTCCGGGTTGGATGTCGCTGGTGCGATGTGAAAAGGCAATTATTAGAAAAACAGCAAACTCTGTAATAGTGAATCGCATCCGCTCGGGTTGCAAATTTTTTTTCTCTGGATTTACGGTAAAACTGGCACGCGCCATGAAACCGTACCCAGTGTCATCCCTCCTGCTTTTGACGGATTGCCATGGAATACCCTTTGCCCACTGTTTTTTTGGTTTTGATTGGTCTGGTGATGCTCTTCTGGACGCTGCTCAGGCTGCGGGTCATGCGGGAATCGACCATCAAGGATGAATTGCCCGCCGACAAGCTCACCGTGCTGTTGGGGTTGTTTTATGTTTTGAGCCGTGCCTGTCTCAACTACTACCGGGACCGCAACGCCTATCCCCCCGTGGTGGTCGGTGCCCCGGAAGGGTTGACGGAGTTGGGATATCTGAAAGGGGAGCGCATGGCCGAACTGACCGGCTCCTTGAAACTGTTTTCCATCGTGGTCACGGACAAGGCGGGCTGCGGAATTTGTCTGGCCCACATCAAGGCTTCGGTGGCCATGGAGATGGTCCGTCGGGTGGCCGAGACCAATACCACCATCCAGTTCCAGGACTATCGGGGCGGGCAGTATAAACCCTTGACCAGTACCGGCGATACGTTGGTCAACCTGACTTTGCCTCTGCCGGTGCGACCCGTGGGTTCCAAGGCGCCCTCACCCATACCCGACGACTCTTCCGTCGCCGCCACCCTGTCGTCCTCCAGAGACGACGACTAGGGGGGACTGGCGACCCGAAAAGCGACGGAATGGATTTCTTGTTTCCTGGGAATCAATGGGCGGGACGGGCATCCTGGGATTTCTTGCGGATGGCTTTTTCGATCTGTCGGGCGGTTTCCCCATCCGAAGGTGCGTCCTGCCAGTTTCCCTCTCCACGGAGATTTTGCTTGAGCACCACCACTTTCACATCCCCATAGGGCGCTTGGCCGGAAAGACGGATGTTCACCCGGTAACGGGTTTTGGCGTCGTTGGGATCGATCTTCCAATCCGTGGAGATGAATCCCCCTTCCCGGTTGGCCACCTGCACCGGCAGTTCCATCACCACGTCCATGGCTCCGGCGTACAGCTTGTTCAGCCGGACCTGCTCCTGGGTCAACTTGCTGCCCCCCCCGCTGTTGCTGCCGATATTCAGAATGCTCTCCTGACCGAGCAGTTCCGAGGAGCTGTTGTCCCCAATGCCCTCCTGTGCGTCTTCCCGGGCCTTTTTCTGGCCAAACTTGGCCAGCTTTTGATCTTCCAGGGTGTTCGGGCTGTTCCAGATCGAACCGGAACATCCGCCGGCCCCAAAGGCCAGCGCGGTCAATGCCACGGCTATCAATTTGATTTTCATGGATGCGTCTTTCCTTAGCGTGCTTTCCGGGGATGAATGCGGATCAAACCGCTCCATTATGAAGCAAAAACCTCCTCCAGGGAATGCATGTCAATGACGTTTTCCATCCAGTTTTCGATGGTGGTCACGTCTGCGGTGTTGACCCGCGCCGTCACCCAGTCCGGAATCGGACCAAATTTGCGGCGCAGCAGTCTGCACAAGCTGTTCAGAGCCTCGTCCCGGCGACCCTGCTTGATGCCCTGCTCGATGCCCTGCTCGATGCCTTGCTCGATGCCTTTCGTGAGTCCCTGCTCAATCCACTGTTTGACCCATTCGTCCACGGTATCGGCCAACATGGCATGTACCTCCTTCAATTCGTTGATCTCTGAAATGGCTTCCGGATGGATGTGGTAGTGCTTGGACAGCCTGGGCGCCAGGATGCGGTTGAGCCAATTGGCAAAGGTGTGACGCAAGGCCTCTTGCTCGGGCTGTTGCAGCCATCCGTCCAGATCCCGGATCACCTGCCGCACGTCCTCCAGTGATTGACTTTTTTCCAGCCGGAACAAGGCCGCCACCACGTTTGGCATGGCGCGCAGATCGTTGTCCTGGTAGTGGTTTTTGTCCACCAGCAGATAGCGGGTATGGGGCCGGTAGGGTTCCAGACCGGGGGGAGACTCCTCGATCAGGTCCGCGACATCCCGCACCGCGTTCCAACGTTGTTTGCCATTGTACAGCACGATGGGAAGCGCGGGGGGAAATTTTTGGCCGGCGGGAATTTTTCCGCAAGCGTGCAGATCCTGGTAGAGCAGTTTCAAATAGAGGTCACAGCGCAGCGCCATGATTTCCACCACTGTGGATTGGGCTTCCAGCAGGAGATAGAGGTACAACCACCGTTCTGGATCTTTCCAGCGGATTTTCCAGATCAGATCGTCGGTCCGTTTGCGGAAGTCGTCGGTGACATGGACCGGATTCACCTTTTCCAGGGTGGAGAAATCCAGTCCCGTGACCCACGTTTCGTGAATGAAGCCGGTGATGAGATCCTCCATCATCCGGGGATGGGAAAAGAGCTTGGCATAGCCGAGATCGTGTTCGTGCATGGCGCCATGACGCATGGAATAAGGATGCACCAAAGAAAAAGGGGAGCGGAATAATCCGCCCCCCTTGGGTCAAGCAGTCCAGCTTTTTGAAGAGAAACTTAGAAGTCCATCTTCACAGAAGCTTGGAGGTAGTGCAGGGTGTCTTCCGTGGTGCCGGCGACCAAGTTGCTGGAGTTGGGGTCAACCCAGCTGCCAGACAGGTCGAGGGTGGTGCCCTCCTGGATCTTGGTCGAGAAGGCCAGCGTTCCGCCCCAGGCACTGTCATATTTGACAAACACGGGACCGACAAGGGTATTGCTGGAGACACGCTCTTCAACAATTTGAGCATAGTCCAGGCTCGGTTTGATGGTCCAAGCGCCGGCATTGATGCTCAGGCCAGCACCGAGGCCCCAGATGTTGGACTGGCTGGTGGCCACGCTGTTGTTGTTGACACCGGTCAGAGCGGACTTCATCAGGTCCACGGAACCCGGTCCACCCATGTCCCAGGTCGGGGACCAGAAGGTCATGTCGCCACCGGGAACAACCGCGGTGAAGTCTTCGCTGCCGTACATGGCATAGGCATTCCATCCACCGAAGCCGGTTTTGCCTTTGGCACGCACACCGAACATGAAGCCATCATTTTCCAACTGGCTGCCGGCGGTAACGTTGTCCATACCGGTTTCATAGATCGCGGTACCGGTCACGTCGATGCCTTGGATGTTGGTACCCAGGGTCAGGGCCAACCAACCGTCGCTGACGTTGTCGCCACCATTCAGCTTGAGGCCGGTACCATTGCCCACAATACCATAGATCGGAGCAGCGCCAGCACCCACAAAACCGCTCTCTTCGTTCATGAAGGCGCCGGTGACTTGATAGTCAACCGTGTTGAACTTGCCCAGAGCGGACAGAACCCACAGGTCCACGTCCTTGTGATTGCCGCCGGCAGGACCCACGGTCATGGTGGGATCGCCTTCGTTCACTTTCACATTGGCACCCACCACGGTCACGCCGCCGAAATTCTTCGACAACAGGATCGAACCATAGGAGGTGACATCATGATTGACCAGGATGCCATCGTTGAGGGCGATCGGCATGCTACCGACTTTCAGGCCCACACCCCAGGCTTCGGTCTCCAACCACATCTGACGGATGACCCATTCCGCTTGAGCATCGGCGGCGGTGACGGTGGAATCGGCGCCGTCAACATGGCTGCTGTCCAGAGCGCGGACGATGGCATGAGCGTGGGACTTGTCGCTGGCTTTCATGTCCAGGTTGAGTTGCAGACGCTGGGCCCAGTAATTGGCGGTCTCTTCGCCGATCGCATCGGAGGGGGTGTTGTCCATGGAAGCGGCGCGGAACTGATAGTAACCACCGATTTTCAGCTCGCCGGCATCAGCAGCTTGGGGAGCGGAGAGGGCAATGGCGGCCAGGGCAGCGGCACCCAACAGGATAGATTTTTTCATTTCTTTTTCTCCAAAGTTCGTTGCTAGTTTTGTCCCCGGCCTACCCGGGAATCTTTCGTTTTTGCTCTTTTGCAACACCCTGTTGCGAAAGTGCCACATCGATCGGATGTATTGGCTTATATCGGAACCATCCATCCACTGTCAAGAAAAAAATCAACATCCCTTCATTTTTGTTCATCTGTCTGGGTTCGCTCGGGTCAAGGTCTTCATTTTTCAGTCCTTGTCCGTTGTTTTCCGTAGACGGGATTCACTATTGCAACAGCGGGGCCAATTTTTCAAACCGGTTGAAAAGCCCCATTTTGCGCCATTTTTGCCACGACAGGTGTGTTGCAATCCGGTCGTGTGCTTCGGATCACACTGTCATGATTTTGCCACAGTGGGGTGGAATCGGGTGTCGGTGTCGGAATTTGCCCATATGGAAACCTTTGCCATCCCTTCCCGATGGCGGGCTGGATGGTGTATAGATTTTGGTATTCCGAAATCTCGGACTCCGATTTCGGAATACCGAAAAAAACACCAAGTCCAGACCGCTGTTGCCATCGTGTCTTCATCCATCTTCGTTTCTTCTATAGAGGGGGGAGCCGTCCGATTCTCATGTCCGCCATACCCGCACGCGACGCACGTGAAGAGATCCTGCTTTCGGCCTCGGAGACCCGGGCCCTGATCCAGCAGATGGCCGATCGCATTCTGCCGGACCTCGCCCGACCGGAAAATCTGGTGGTGGTGGGAATCCGACGGGGTGGGGCGGTGGTGGCCGGGTTGTTGCGGGATCGACTTCAGGCAGCCCTGGGACGTCAGATCCCCATGGGCTTTCTCGACATCACCTTTTATCGGGACGACTTGCGCACCATCGCTCCCAATCCGGTGGTGGGCGCTACGGATTTGACCATGACCATCGATGGCCGACGCATTCTGTTGGTGGACGATGTGCTGTTCACGGGTCGCACCATCCGGGCCGCGCTGAACGCCTTGTTTGATTATGGCCGTCCGGAGTGTGTCGAACTGGCGGTATTGGTGGATCGCGGGGGGCGTCAATTGCCCATTCAGCCCGATTGCGCCGGTCGGGTGATCGAGGCCGGAACCCGGGAGACCATTAAACTGGCGGAGCGGGAAAAAGGCGAGTGGACCGTGGTGTGCCGTCGTCCGGAAGCGTGACGGCTTTGGCGCGAGGGGCGCCGGGTTGGGGTGGGGGAAAGAGGGGCGCGGAAGTTTTCGGGCATTCAACGGGCGCTTGAAGACGGGGCATTGCATGGGAAGTCATTTGTGGAATCGTAAACATCTCCTCGGGATGGCGGACCTCTCCCGGGAGGAGATCCAATCCATTCTCGACGCGGCCGCCTCGTTGCGCGAGGTCAACCGTCGGGAGATCAAGAAAGTCCCCACCTTGCGGGGCAAAACGGTCATCAATCTGTTTTTTGAAAACTCCACCCGCACCCGCACCTCCTTTGAACTGGCGGGCAAGCGCATGTCGGCGGATGTCATCAACATGTCGGTGGCCTCCAGTTCCGTCAAAAAGGGGGAGACCCTCATCGATACCCTGGCCACGTTGCAGGCCATGAATCCCGATGTGGTGGTGATCCGCCATCCCGAATCCGGCGCCCAGGAGTTTCTGGCCCGTCATCTGGATACGGCCATCGTCAATGCCGGGGATGGTCGCCATGAACATCCCACCCAGGCCCTGCTGGATCTGCTGACCATTCACGATCATCTGCCTTTGCTGGATCGTTCCGGATTCGAGGGGCTGGTGGTGGCGGTGTGTGGGGATTCGTTGCACTCCCGGGTGGCCCGTTCCATTGCCTTGGGGTTGCGGGCCATGGGAGGGGAGGTCCGGTTTGTGGGACCCCCGGGACTGATTCCCCCCAAAGCCGAAGAGGCCTTCGGGGCGCGGGTCTATCATGACATGGAGGAGGGGTTGGACGGCGCTCATGTGGTGATGGCCTTGCGGCTGCAACTGGAACGTATGACCGTGGGATTCATTCCGAGCGTGCGTGAATATTTCGCCTTCTGGGGATTGACCCGCGCCCGATTGGCGCGTGCGGCCCCCGGGGCTTTTGTCATGCATCCCGGACCCATCAACCGTGGGGTGGAGATCTCTTCCGAGGTGGCGGATGACCGGGAGCGGTCGGTGATCCTGGAACAGGTGGCCAACGGGTTGGCGGTGCGCATGGCGGTGCTTTATCGGTTGTGTGGCGTGGGAGGCGGGCGATGAGTGGATTTGTGTTGATCCGGGGCGGACGGGTGATCGATCCGGCGAACGGAATGGATGCCACGGGGGATGTGCTGCTGGAAGATGGCATCATTCGCGCCGTGGGTCGGCCCGATGTGCCTAGCGGGGCGAAGGTGCTGGAGGCGGATGGCTTGGTGGTGGCTCCGGGTCTGGTGGATATGCATGTGCATCTGCGGGAGCCGGGTTTCGAGTACAAGGAGACCATCGCCGGAGGCACCCTGGCCGCTGCCGCCGGTGGCGTGACCACGGTGGCCTGCATGCCCAACACCCGGCCGGTCAACGACGATCCGAGCATCACCGGATACATTCTGCAAAAGGCGTTGCTGGAAGGGATCGTCAACGTGGCTCCGATCGGCGCGGTGACCAAGGGGCTGGAAGGGCGGGAATTGACCGAGATGGGCTTGTTGATGCGGGCCGGATGTGTGGCGTTTTCCGATGATGGGCGCCCGGTGGCCGACAGTGGCTTGATGCGGCGGGCGTTGGATTATTCCCGCGCCTTTGGTGCGTTGATCATTCAGCACGCCGAGGAGCCTTCGTTGTCGGCGGGGGGGTGCATGCACGAAGGGGTGGTTTCCAGCCGGTTGGGATTGCCGGGACTGCCTGCGGCGGCGGAATCGGTGATGGTGGATCGGGATATCCGTTTGGTGGAGCTGACCGGGGGTCGTTATCACGTGGCCCATATTTCCGTGGCCGGAGCGGTGGAGGCGGTGGCCCGGGCGCGGGCGCGGGGATTGCCGGTGAGCTGCGAAGTGGCGCCGCATCACTTCTCCTTGACCGACGAAGCGGTGGTCGGTTACGACACCGATGCCAAAATGTCGCCGCCGTTGCGCAGCGTGGAGGATCGCAACGCCCTGCTGGAGGGGTTGGCCCGTGGGGTGATCACGGTGATTGCCACGGATCACGCGCCTCACGATTCGGACAGCAAGCGGGTGGAATTTTGTCACGCCTCCAACGGGGTGGTGGGACTGGAGACGATGTTGCCGGTCAGTCTCGAACTGGTGCGGGACGGGGTGATGACCTGGATGGATTGTCTGCGGGCCATGACCGTGGCTCCGGCCCGGCTGTTGGGGCTGGATCGGGGGCGGGGCACGTTGTCACCCGGTTCGGTGGCGGATCTGGTGCTGTTCGATCCCGAGGCGGTCTGGGTGGTGGATGCGGCCCGGTTGCATGGCACCTCGAAGAATACCTGTTTCCACGGTCGCCGGGTGCGGGGACGGGTGAAAAAGACATTGGTTGCCGGACGGATCGTGTTCGATGACGACCTCTGATCACTGCGCGTTGCGTGGCAAGGCCCATCCGGTAGTGGCTCAGGTGGTATTCAACCGGTCGTTGCCGGGGGATCATGGCCTGTTGCGTTTGCGGGTGGGCAAGCTGGCCAGACAGGTGTTGCCGGGTCATTTCGCGCAATTGATCTGTGATCCCGGTCTGACCCTGCCCAGACCCTTTTCCCTGATGGACGCCGATCCCGCCCAGGGCACGGTGGATATTTTCTATCGGGTGGTGGGGGTGGGCACCGGAATCATGGCCCAGTGGCAGGGGGGGGAGTCGGTGCGGGTTTTGATGCCTCTGGGACGGCCTTTCGCGTGGCCCGAGGCCCGGGTCAATCCTTTGTTGATCGCCGGCGGCGCGGGTTTGGCGCCGGTTCATTTTTTGGCCAAACGGTTGGTGGAACGGGGATATGCCCCGGTGCTGGCCTGGGGAATCGAAACCGAAGCCCCGTTGATGACCATCGATGCCCGGATGGATGGCTTTCCGTTGGATGTGGCGTTCGTGGAGTCACCGGAAGCGTTGGCCGCGTTGGATGCGGTGGGGGTGTCGAGCCGACTGGCTTCGATGGTGGCGACGCCGGGTCGTTTTCATGGGTATGTGACCGATCTGGCGGAGCAGTATCTGTCGCACTCTCCTGAGACTGTGCGCAGTCGGACCGTGTTGTTCGCCTGTGGACCGACGCCGATGTTGCAGGCGGTGCATCGGTTGGCGGAACGTTTTGGGGTGTCGGGTCAGGTGTCGCTGGAAGAGCGCATGGCGTGTGGATTCGGCGTCTGCGCCGCTTGCGTCGCCCCGGTCCGCACGGCGGAGGGCTGGACCTACCGCAAAATCTGCACCGAAGGCCCGGTCTTCCCCATCTCCGATATCTCCTGGGAAAACTATTGAAAAAAAAGAAGGGGTCTGGGGGATTCTTCCCCCAGGACTTTGACTTTATGATTTTAAAAATAATAAATTTAATTTTGAAAGTCAAAACCCTGGGAGATGAATCTCCCAGACCCTCTCTTTTTTTTCAATGGTCTATCCGACTTCGTTTCTGTGGCAGGGGCATTGGCGCATCTGGTTGAGGGATTGCAGGATGCCGCACTCCCGGTTGGTCTGGCGGTGTTCGCACTCCTTTCTCAAAGATTGCAACTGCGCCTTGAGCAGACCCATGGCGGTGATTTGTTCTTCGACGCGGGCGATCTGAATGTCCAACAAGGCGTTGACCCCGGAACAATCCTCCTCCGGACGACAACGGAAATTCAATAATTGCTTGATTTCCGCCAGCTTGATTCCCAACGAGCGACAGTGACGGATGAATTGCAAAGTTTCCAGATCCGCAGCGCCGTAATCCCGATAGCCGGAACTTTCCCGGTTGGGTTTGGCCAGCAGTCCCTCTTTTTCGTAATAACGCACGGTTTCCACATCGCAGCCCACCCGCTTGGCCAGTTCGCCGATACGCATGATTCCCTCCTGGTAAAAAAAGACTTGACCCTGTAGTTGCTACAGGGTGTGCAATGATCACACGGTTTTCCAGAACTTTCCACCGGAGATGATCATGTCCACTCAAGAGGCTTCTTCCTGCTGTGCTTCCGGCTGTTGCGCCGCTGATCCTGTGTCCGAGATATCGCCTGCGCCGCTTCAGACCCTGGAGGGGGAACGGATGGTGTTGCGGGTCTCTCAGTTGTGCTGCCCGACGGAAGGGGAGTTGATCCGCAAAGCCCTGACCGGCATGAGGGGAATTTTGCACATGGATTTTGATTTCATGCGTCGGGAGCTGGTGTTGACCCATCGCGGCGTGGAGCGGGAGACGGTGATTCGGGCGTTGCGCGCTGTGGATATGGAACCGGATCCGATGGCGGAGCGTTCCGACACGGAGCGTTTCCGTTCTCTGCCGGCGCAGCCTGTGGTGTCGTTGCGGGAGTGGGGGGTGACCGCCGTGGCGGGTGTGACTGCCAGCGTGGCGGAAATTTTGGTCTGGAGCGGCGTGGAGGAGACCTCCCCCCTGATTGGTGCGCTGGTGGTGATTTCGATTCTGGTGGGGGGGCGGGAGACCTTGAAACGGGGATGGATCTCATTGCGTCATCTTTCTCTCAACATCAATTTTTTGATGAGTCTCGCGGTGTTGGGCGCCCTGATCATCGGTCAGTGGCCCGAGGCGGCCATGGTGATTTTTTTGTTCGGTCTGGCGGAGCGCATCGAGGCCCTTTCCATGGATCGGGCGCGCAACGCGGTGCGGGAGTTGATGTCTTTGGCGCCGGAAACCGTCTCTGTCCGGAGTGATGACGGGACGTGGGAGAGCGTGAACGCCTCCGAAGTGGCGGTGGGTCGGGTGGCGCGGGTCAAGCCCGGCGAGCGGATCGCCCTGGATGGAGTGGTGGTGTCGGGACGTTCCGGGGTCAATCAGGCGCCCATCACCGGTGAAAGCGTGCCGGTCACCAAGGAAAAAGGCCATCCGGTGTACGCGGGTTCGATCAACGGTTCCGGGGTGTTGGAATACCAGATCACCGCCGATTTCAAGCACTCCACCTTGGCGCGCATCATCGAGACGGTCCAGGAGGCCCAGGCCAAACGGGCGCCCATGCAGCGTTTCGTGGAGCGTTTCGCGCAGTATTACACCCCCGCCGTGGTGATCATCGCCGGATTGATCGCTTTGGTGCCCCCTGTGTTGTTTCATGAACCTTTCTCCGGGTGGTTTTACAAGGCGTTGGTGATGCTGGTGGTGGCGTGTCCCTGCGCGCTGGTGATCTCCACGCCGGTGACGGTGGTGAGCGGTCTGGCCGCCGGGGCGCGGCGGGGCATTCTGATCAAGGGCGGGCTTTATCTGGAGCAGGCCAACGATTTGCGGGCCATCGCCCTGGACAAGACCGGCACCTTGACCCATGGCCGGTTGGAGATGAGCGATTGTGTCGTGCTGGGGGGAGCCAACCGGGATGCGGTGTTGCGGCTGGCCGCCAGTCTGGAGAGTCATTCCGAACATCCGGTGGCTGCGGCCATTCTGGGAGCCTGGGGTCAGGGGCGTCCTTTGCTGCATGTGCGTCATTTCGAGGCGTTGGCCGGGCGGGGAGCGCGGGGAACCATTGGCGGGGAGGTGTATCACATCGGCAATCATCGTTTGTTGGAGGAGCTGGGTTTGTGTCGTCCGGAGGTGGAAGCGATTCTTTTGCCTTGGGAGCAGGACGAAAAGACGGTGGTGGTCTTGGCCTCTTCCCGAGAGCCTTTGGCGGTGATCGGGGTATCCGACCGCATGCGGGAGAGCGCGCCGGAGGCGGTGCGTGCCCTGCGGGAGTTGGGCATCATGGTGACCATGTTGACCGGGGACAATGCCGCCACGGCCCAGGCCATTGCCCGGCATGCGGGAATCGAGGAGGTGCGGGCCGAGTTGCTGCCGGAAGAAAAATTGTCGGCCATCGAGTCGTTGACGGACCGTTATGGTGTGGTGGGCATGGTGGGAGATGGGATCAACGACGCGCCGGCCTTGGCGCGGGCGGCCATCGGCATGGCCATGGGCAGCACCGGGACCGATACCGCCTTGGAAACGGCGGATGTGGCCATCATGAACGACGATCTGCGTAAGATCGCGGAGTTTGTGCGTCTTGGGCGGGCCACCCGGCGCATCCTGTGGGAAAATATTTTGCTGGCCATCGGCATCAAAGGTTTTTTCCTGGTCTTGGCGGGTTTGGGACTGGCCACGTTGTGGATGGCGGTGTTGGCGGATATGGGAGCCAGTCTGTTGGTGATTTTCAATGGGCGGCGTTTGTTGCGATTTTGAGGGCATGGGGTCGCGGTATCGAAATTGAGGCTGGATCCTGGACGGGATGGGGCGTATTTTGTGATGTATTGATGTTTTGATCCTGTTGGGGGTTACGGATCAGACCGCTATACCACATTTGAAAATTGAGGAATCTTCCATGCCCATCGTTCCGGAAATCAGTCAGTTGCGCAACATCGCCTTGATCGCCCATGGTGGCGGGGGCAAGACCACGTTGGCGGAGTCGTTGTTGTTCAACGGGGAGGCGATTGCGCGGCGTGGGGATGTGGACAAGGGAACCACGGTGATGAGCAGCGAGCCCGAGGAGATCGAGCGGCGTGTCACCATCACGCCGCATGTCGGGCATTGTGTGTGGCGGGATCGCTGGTTCAACTTGGTGGATACCCCTGGTTACATTGATTTTCTGGAATCGACCCGCAGTGTGTTGGATGTGGTGGGCGGGGCGGTGATGATTTTTTCCGGGGAGGTTGGGGTCAAGTCGGAGAGCGAGCGGCTTTGGGCCATGGCCGAGGAGGCGATGGTGCCGGTGATTGGATTCATCAACAAGCTGGACCGGCCTCGTGCGGATTTCATTCGTGCGTTGGGGGTGATCGAGTCCCGGTTGCGGGTGACGGCCTTGCCGTTGACCATTCCCATCGGGGTGGGGGAGCATTTCGGGGGTATTGTGGATTTGATTCCCATGACCGCCTGGTCGGCCCGTGACGGGGTATTTTGTCAGATCGATTTGCCCGAGAGCGCCCGGGCGGATGCCGAATATTATCGGACCCAGTTGGTGGAAAAGATCGTGGAGGGGGATGACGTGTTGTTGGAGCGTTATCTGGCCGACGGCACGGAGCCTTCTTTGGAGGTGTTGCATCGGGGGTTGCGGGAGGCGGTGATCACCCGGCGTTTGCTGGTGTTGTATTGCGGATCCGGGGCGGCCAATATTGGTGTGCGTTCTTTGGCCAATGGCATTGCCGAGTATCTGCCCAGTCCGTTGGACAAGGCGATGATCAAGCCTTTGAAGGGGGTGGATCCGGAGCATCCCGGTCGGGTGGTGGTGCGTGTTCCGGCGGTTACGGAGCCATTTTCCGCGGTGGTTTTCAAGACGGTGATGGATCCGTTCGCCGGCAAGTTGACGGTGATCCGGGTTTTTTCCGGGGTATTGGAACTGGAACAGCCTTTCCTGAACGGCACCCGCAATGTCAAGGAAAAAGGGGGGCGATTGTTTCGGTTGCAGGGTCGGGAGATGATTCCGGTGAATCGGTTGGGTGTGGGGGAGATGGGGGCCATTGCCAAGTTGGAGGGGGTGCATACCGGGGATACCTTGTGTGCGGTGGATCATCCGATTCGTTATGAGCGGGTGGTTTTTCAGGATCCGACCCATACGTTTGCCGTGGAGACCGATGCCAAGACCGAGGAAAAGGTGGCGATGGGATTGGAGAAACTGGTGGAGGAGGATCCCACTTTGCGGTTGCGGCGGGATCCGGTGACCCATGAGTTGATTCTATCGGGTATGGGGCAGACCCATTTGCGGGTGGTTTTGGATCGGCTCAAGCGCAAGTACGGGGCGTGTGCCACGTTGAAGATGGCGCGGCCACCGTTTCGCGAGACCATCACCAAAAAGGCGCGGGTGCAGGGGAGGCTCAAGAAGCAGACCGGCGGTCGGGGGCAATTTGCCGATTGTTGGTTGGAGATCGAGCCATTGCCGAGGGATGGGGGATATGAGTTCGAGAATCGCATTGTGGGGGGTGTGATTCCCCGTCAGTTTGTGCCGTCGGTGGAGAAGGGGGTTGTCGAGGCTTTGGAGCAGGGGGTGATTGGCGGTTATCCGGTGGTGGATGTGCGGGTGGCGTTGGTGGATGGCAGTCATCATTCGGTGGATTCCTCGGATCATGCGTTCAAGAGTGCCGGGGCCATGGCGTTGCGCAAGGGATTGGCGGAGGCGGGATCGGTATTGTTGGAGCCGGTGATGACCATGGAGGTGACGGTTCCGGAGGATGTGTTGGGGGATGTGATTGGGGATTTGAACAGTCGGCGTGGTCGGGTATTGGGGGTGATGCCCAAGGGGGGTGGTGGTCAGATCGTTTCCGCTGAGGCGCCGATGGTGGAGGTTTTGGATTATGGGAATGTGTTGAACGGGCTGACTTCGGGGCGGGGGCTTTATACCATGCGGCTTGCGGCGTATCATGTGGCGCCGAATCATATTGCGCGGGTGATTCTGGAGCAGGATAAAAAAGCCTCCTGACGAAGGGAAGGCCCGATCCGATTCGATCCGATACCATTGAAAAAAAGCGGGGGTCTGGGGGATTCGTCCCCCAGACCCCCGCTTTTTTTCAATGGCGCGTTTTTTTTCGCCAGCCCGCCTTTTTTCGCCATCTTGAAAAGAAATCCTTGCCCACGTAAAAAAGAGTCAAGAAATCCTCTCGATTGGACGATCCAATAGTTAACAACAACGTATGGAGACTCACTCGGATTACACAACGAGGGCAAAATGATCAGCGTATCCCATCCAGTCTTGTTGCAACTCTACCGTCGGGTGGATCGCGCCCGCTCGGTCAGACAGGTGGTGGAACCCGGAACCGGGGTGCAGGCGCGGATCTCCACTTCCAATCAATCCTATTCCTCGGGTCGCGCCTCCGAAGGCGAAGGGAACGATTTCCAGTCCGTGTTCCTCAAAGCCTTGGAAAAACGGGAATAAACAGGCGATCATGAAACCCTGGCACGCATGGGGCGCAACCCTGGTCTCGCTCCTGCTCTCCGGAGCCGCCGGACCTGCGCGGGCCGATGTGGCCATTTTTGTCCATGGATATTTAAGCGGGGATGACGCCTGGGAACAAAGCGGCGTCACCCCCGCTCTTAAAACCAAAGGCTGGGAGTCCGGCGGCAGCGTGACCGCAATGGCCCAGGGCGGATTGCAGTTCCGAAATACCCCGCCCAAAGGTGCCCACGCCTTTTTTCTGGCCGACTTGCCCTCCGAAGCCCCATTGCTGACTCAAGCAAACGCCCTGAAGGAAATCCTGCTTGCCATCCGCGCACAACGCGGCACCGAACGCACCTTCCTGATCGGCCATTCCGCCGGTGGCGTGGTGGCCCGATTGCTCATGGTGCGTGAACCCGGCTTGTCGATTCATACCCTGATCACCATCGCCAGCCCCCATCTCGGTACGGACAAAGCCGAAGTGGCCGGACTCATCGCCAGTACCCCCCTCTCCATGATGGCCCCGATGATGGGCATGGATACCCTCAACCGCTCCAAATCCCTCTATGAAGACCTCGCACGGGAACGCCCCGGCACTTTTCTCCACTGGCTCAACCATCAACCCCATCCCAAAGCCCGCTACCTCTCCATCGTCCGCCGCGACACACCCAGCTTGCTCGGCGACAACCTGGTGCCGGTCTGGAGCCAGGACATGGCCCAAGTGACCGCCCTGCGTACACTGACCCCGGAAACCATCACCCAAGGTCAAGACCATACCCTCACCCCCCAGGACGGGGCGGAAGTGGCGCGGATTCTGGCACCGTAACGAAAGAATGAAAAACGGGTTGCCAAAAGGCGATCCGCCACCTTTTCGAATCAGGATGGAATCGATAGAGTCCATTTGGATTCCAATGCCGGACGCAATTTTTCATGGCATGTCACCCGTAATGGCTTTACCCTTCCACACAAGGTCGCTTCACAAGGTGGCAACCGGGATGAACCGGGTGGTATTCCCTCATTGATTTAGGAGATTCGATGGATGCCGTAGCTTCCTCGGAAACCTATTCGTCATCCGTGGCCGAGGCGGATGTCTACGCACGCTGGATTCTGGCCCACTTCGCCCCCTATCTGATGGCCCCCATCGTGGAGGTGGGGTTGGGACATGGGGGATTCGTCGGGCAATTGCTGCCGCTTGGATCCTATGCGGGACTGGATATCGATCCGGAATCGGTCTCCCAGGCCCAGGCCAAATATCCGGATGCGCGCCTGATCACGGCGGATATCACCCGTCTGGAACAGTTGACCCCCATCGGTCTGGGACAGGCGCGCACGGTTTTGTGCTGCAATGTCTTGGAACACGTCCAAGACGACCGGCAGGGGGTGAGCAATCTGCTGGCTTTGCTCGCGCCGGGGGGACATCTGCTGATGCAGGTGCCGGCCCATCCCCTTTTGTATAACGATCTGGATCGGCTGGCCCATCATCACCTGCGTTATGGACGCCAAAGACTTCTGCAACCCTTCGCAGGCCAGCCGGCGGAGGTGCTGTCGGTGGAATTTTTCAATCCCATCGGCTTTTTTGGCTGGCTGGCGAATCGCTTCGTCTCCCATCAAAGCCTCAACGGGGCGTCGGTCAGTTTTCAGACCCGCCTGTTCGTGAACCATCTCCTGCCCCTGTCGCGCCTGCTGACTCCCCTGACGCGCCATTTTTTTGGGCAATCACTCATGCTGGTGGCGAAAAAAATATGATCAGCTTTATCATTCCCGCCCTCAACGAAGGGTCGGCCATTGCCGCAACCGTGGATCAGTGTCTGGACGTGGCCCGCAAACACGGCCTGGAACCGGCGGAAGTGGTGGTGGTGGATGACGGCTCCAACGATGGCACCGGCGAAATGGCCGCCCGCCAGGGGGCGCGGGTGATCCGCCATCCCGTTCCGGGAGGCTATGGCAATGCCTTGAAAAAAGGTATCCTGGCCGCCAGCTACGATACCATCGTGATTCTGGATGCCGATGGCACCTATCCGGTGGAACGGGTGCCGGAAATGCTGCAACGCTACTCTTTGGGATTCGACATGGTGGTGGGACAGCGTACCGGTCCCCACTATCGGGAGTCCGCCTTCAAGTCTCCCATGCGGGCCGTGCTGCGCATGCTGGTGGAGTTCACCACCGGACAATCCATCCCGGATGTCAATTCCGGACTGCGGATTTTTTCCAAAGAGACCGTGCTGTCCTATCTGCCCCGGCTGTGCAATACGTTCAGCTTTACCACCTCGTTGACCCTGGCTTATTACATGACGGGCCGGTTCGTGGATTATTTGCCCATCGATTACCACTCCCGCCTCGGACAGAGCAAGGTGCGCCTGCTGCGGGACTCTTTGCGCACGCTTCAGTACATCATCGAAGCGGTTTTGTATTACAATCCCATGAAAATTTTTATCCTGATGAGTGGGTTCTGTCTGCTGTTGTCGCTGTTTTTCATCGTGGGTGCCCTGTTCACCAAGATGCTGAGTTTTTTTATTCTGGGGTTGGGTAACATTTTCATGGCGATGCTGATTTTTTGCATCGGGCTTTTGGCGGTGCAACTCAAGGAGCTGATGCGGTGAGCGGCAACCGCCAGAGGTTCGGCTGATCCCATGTGCGGTATCGTCGGTCTGTTCTCCCCTGGAGACCCCCAGCGGGTGTGGGATCAGGAAAAATTGCGCGCCATGCTCGCGGCGCTGAGCCATCGGGGTCCGGATGGCCAGGGCATGCATGTCGAACCGGGGGTGTTTCTGGGACATACCCGTCTGGCGGTGCTGGATCTGTCGGCGGCGGGCAAGCAGCCCATGTTTTCCCGGGATTATCGTTACATTATAAGTTTTAATGGTGAAATTTATAATTTTCAATTGTTGCGCCAGGAGCTGACCCGGCGGGGTCACGACTTTTTGACCCAGACCGATACCGAAGTGCTGTTGGCCGCCTGGGTAGAGTGGGGAGCCGCCTGTTTGGGCAGGCTGGATGGCATTTTCGCTTTCGCCGTGTTCGATCGAAAGGAGCGGACCCTGTTTTTGGTACGGGATCATCTGGGGGTCAAGCCGCTTTTTTACTGGAAAAGTTCACAACTGCTGGCTTTTGCCTCCGAGCCGCTGGCGATGTTCGGGCCGGTGATCCCGTTGCCGGAAGTGAATGCCGGAGATCTGGATGGCTATTTCACCTACAATTATTTGCCGGGGCCGGGTTCCGGACTGAAAAATTTGCGGCAACTGCCTCCGGGACATCTGCTGAAAATTTCTCCGCAGGGAGAGCGGTTGACCCGATATTGGCAACTCGCCTGCCCCGCGACGCCGTTGCCCTGGAACCGGGAGCTGGTGGAGCGGTTCGGGGAACTGGTGCAACGCTCTGTCACCGGACAATTGGTTTCCGACGCTCCCCTGGGACTGTTCTTGTCCGGAGGTCTGGATTCCACCACCGTGGCCTTGGCCGCGTGGCAGTCTGGTCGGCATCCGGTGGCCTATTGTTTGGGGTTCGAGCAGACGGGTTTCGACGAAACGCCGGCGGCCTCCGCTTTTGCCTCTCATTTGGGATTGGCGTTGCAGGGGGAGGTTTTTTTCTGGTCGGAGTCGGAGATCCGCACCACCCTGGAAGCGATGCGGGAATTGCACGCGGACGCTTCCTGTTTTCCGACCTTTCAGTTGTCCCGGCGGGCGCAGCGGGATTGTACGGTGATTTTGGCCGGCGACGGCGGGGATGAACTGCTGGCGGGATACGATACCTACAAGGCCGGAGAGCTGACTCCGTGGATTCGCAGGATTCCGGAAATTTTGCGCAAGACCGCTTTGGCCATGACCCCCTTGTTGCCGGCGGATCGACAGCGCTACAGTCCGCGTATGGTGCTGGAGCGGCTGTTGGCTTCGGCGGATGCCGGACCGCGACGGGATCACGCTTCGTTTCGGCGCATTTTTTCCGATGCCCTCAAGCAACGGCTCTACCAGCCGGACTTCTGGCAGGCGGTGCGTGGCAAGGATCCGGTGGGGGATTATGTGGCCAAAATGGACGAAGTGCCGGCGGAACGCTCCTACCTGACCGCCCGCCAGTATGCGGATCTGCACCATTTTCTTCCCGCCGTGCTGGCCAAGGTGGATCGCATGAGCATGGCCAATGGCCTGGAGGTGCGGGTTCCTTTGTTGAGCCGGGAGCTGGTGGAGTTCTGTTTTCAACTGCCCGACGAGGCCAAGCGGCAGGGGGGCAAGGGCAAACGGATCATGCGGGATTTGCTGGTCAATCGGGTTCCCCCCGGTCATCTGCAACGTCCCAAGGCGGGTTTTTTGCCTCCGGTGGATGGGTGGTTCCGGCATCCCGGGCCGATGTTCGGGGTGTTCCGGGAACATCTGGAGTGGGCGCGGAATCATGGGGTGGGCTGGCTGCGTTGGCACGAGGTGGAACAGGTCTGGGAGGAGCATCAGCAGGGGCGGTTGAACGCGGGATTCGTCCTGTTGGGGATTTTGCAGTTCATCAACTGGTCCGGTCATGCCCGTGGGTGTGGTCTGAAACAAAACGGGAATTTTTGCTGATGGGATCCAGGGGCGCCAGGAAAGGCGTGTGTATTCAGCGGGTGTAAATCCCGCCCGTGCGCTGGTAGCGACAGGGTACGGGACCGAGTCTTTGGGGTAACCGTTCAGCCCAGTAAAATGCTTCAGGCGGCATGAAGCATCAAAACAGTCTACCTGGGAAAGAGCGAAGGGGTGGGCTTGTCTCGCAAATCCGCATCGATTGCTTGTATCAAGAATTCAAGGACGTTGCGTTTTTGTTGGCGAGAAGTAGCAGCCACACTCATGATCGCGTTCCGCGAAATGACCCCCTGCTGCTTACTGGGCTGAACGGTTACCAAGATTATTATACTCCGATTTTGCTTCTCAGGTATGCACACTCCAAAGCCAGCGCTTCTTCATACCTGATTCCATACCTGTTTCCTTTTTTGGTTACAAGTTGCTGTTCGCCAGTATCAAACATTTCAACGTTCTCATTTCCGTTTTCGTCAACAACCAATCTGCGTTCCATGACCGGCTTGAATTCATCTTCCCACTCATCGTAACACAACAACCCATAATCGAAAGCGTTCAAGCCTTCAGATTCAAAGGCCTCTTTCACCGTCTGGGCAATCAGACCGAAATGCCAACGTGCGCCGTCGCCCTTCTTTTCAACCGCGCTGTTGAATTTGAATTGCCCGTAATTCACCTTTCCCCAAGCACGCAGCACGGCATCGTCGATCGGCTTGAATTGTTGCTTTTCGCGCAGGTCTGAAGTGTTGATCGTCCCGGTTCCGGCATAGACGACAGCCCACCGCTTGGCAGCAGTGCCCAGATTGTCGGTGTTGTCACGATTGGAACGGGTACTTCCTGCCGTTTTATCAACCATGAAAAGAACAGTTCCGGCGACATTTCCAACGATAAAATCACCATTCCCATAAAACTCCGTGGTTCCAGCCAAACCACTTCCACGCGCCGAACCGCTCAAATACATTGACGCAGCAGATAATGATTTGCTTGACGACATCATAAGATACGAAGTGTCGTTATCTCCAGTAATTCCTCCTGTAGAACCGGAAGTGAAAATAACCTTGCCGGAAAATTTGCCAGCAGAATTTGGGATGCTGAACGGGTCAACATTGAATGACCATTTGTTGCCAGGCGTATGCCCGGTTGTTGCTATAAAATCAATCACCACCCCTTCAGAAATGGTTTGAGGTGATCCGGTGATCGAAACTCCGGTCGCGTTCCACACCAAACCGCCGCTATCGCTCCATTTAAAAGTATTTGGTGATGTATCCCCATCAATCTCAAACACGAACTCCCTGAAGAGCGATCCGGTGAACAGGGTGGTTTGATCAACGATCATGTCATTCAAGCCGGACCCGGTGAACGTGACATTCTCAACAACAGGAGATGTGATCACATTCTTGGTCAATCCACCATTGATTCCGTTGTAAAATACCTGCCGTGCATTCAGCTTTGATTCTGTGCATGAGCTTCTGATGATGAGGTTGTGACTGAGCAATGAGATCTCAGATTTGTTGATTTTGAAGAAGCTGGATGGATGTTCCAGTGCTGTTCCAAAGATCTGCGCACCATCAAGAGTTACATTGTCATCAGTGTATACATAATAAGCTGTACTGGTTACTTGACCAATCTTGCAGTTGACAATTCTCAATCCTTTGAGAGCATACGTACCAGAAGTGCTGATGTGAAATACATTCACAGGAGGCGTGCCCGCCGTACTTGCTTCACACCCGACATCCTCAAATGTGATGTCACCGGCAGTGCCAACCGTGCTGCTTGGATCTCCAGACATGTGAATGTGAATATGGTCGCTGTTGGCACCGGAAGTCATCCCGGTAAATCCTCCCTTGAAAGCCCATCCCCCACACCCAAGGGTCCAATCCATGTAAATGGCAGCGCTATTGGCAGTTTGAGCTTGATGAACAAAGCGGAATCCGTAAAGTTGGTTGGAATAATTGGAACCGGATACCAAACTGTCAACGGAGAGATCGTCATTTTTTGAAGAATAAAAGCAATATTTTGCACCGCCGCCAACGATCAGCGCATGAAGCCTGACACAGGTAACCTCTTCGGAAGCGATACTGTAAATGGCCGCCTCGGTGAAATACCCGGCAACGGTCACCTGTTCAAAATAATGCATTCCAGATGAAGATTCGCTTGACCTGCCAAGGCAAAGGCCAGTTTTGGGCGTGGTGGTGGTGTCTCCATAGAGGCAAATATTTTGAATCGAGTCCTGGCTTGCCCCTTTGCAACTCACCACCGCTGCGCCGGTGTGCTTCCCGATGATGCACGTCCCCTCAATATTGGTCAGGCCTGCGCCACGAAGCGGTCCGGGCCGGTCTCCTTCGCCTCTGAAGGTGATGTTTTCCGGCATATAGATCGTTGACGTTGTGAGATAATTCCCCTGCGGGAAATAAAGCAATCCGCCCCCGTTCGGTCCAATGCTTTGGACTGCCGCGATGGCATCATTGATGGCATCCGTGTCGTCCGTCGCCCCGTCACCTGCCGCGCCGAAATCCTTGACATTGATCACACAGCATTCGGTGACCGTCTCCCAGGTGCTGCCGGTATAGACCTTCATCCGGTCTCTGGTGGTGTTGAAATAGAGATCGCCATTCTGCAATGATGATGTGTTATTGCGGGTAGCGGGGTCAGAAGTTTTCGGGCCAAGGTACACATCAGAAAAATTCGTCACGTCGGCCACGTTGTCGGCCACGGTGGTGATGTTTGCGGCGATTCCGGCCACGATGTCGATATCGGCGATGACGTCCACCACCGATTCCACCGAGGCGATTTCAGGGCCGGCAATCGGTAATCCATCCTCATCGAACGCCAGCACCACCCCGGCCCGGGAAGCGGCCACCGGGAGTACCATCGCAGGTGATCCCGCATCCACATCCGGAGCCATCAAGGTGCGGTCCACCCTGTCCTTGAGCCTCTGGGTAATCATGGTGAGCCGGTCAAGGGACTGCTCATGAGTGCCTGCTGGGACAGGGTCGTTGGCGACATAATCGATTTCCTGCGTCAAAGCAGGGTCGCGAAAGATGATCACCTCCAGCGCGGACGCCGGAGCGGTCAGGAAGGTTACCGTGCCCCCGGTATCAACCCCGGTCCCCGATACCGTGTAATGGGTGGTGATCGTCTGGAGAACCCCGCCTTTGTAAACCTTCAGATCCTCGCTGGCGAGAAAATAAAAAGGAACCGTGAATGCCGTTGTGGAACCGTCACCGGCATATTCAACCCTGCTCGTAGTCACCGAAACCGTCATTTTTGGATTCCTTTGATATTTGTCATGGTTGAAGCGAGGGCTTGTTTAAACGCCTGTCCAGGCCCCCACCAATAGGAAGTCCCATGTTTCGCAACCGTTCAGCCCAGTAAAATATTGCAGGCGGCATGAAGCATCAAAACAGTCTACCTGGGAAGGCGCGAAGGAGTGGGCTTGTCTCGCAAATCCGCATCGATTGTCTGTATTAAGAACTCAAGGACGTTGCGTTTCTGTTGGCGACAAGTAGCAGCCACAGTCAGTTTCCGCTTCACGGACGGAGGATCTCGCGACGGAGGCTTGGATGAAATGCTGGAGTTCTTCCGTCATCACTCCTCCAGCATTTCCACCTTCCGCATCAATTCCGCAATCTGCTTTTGCTGTCGGGCAACCCGTGCCCGCAGTTCCTGGTTTTTTTTCCGCAGACGCTGATTTTCATCACGAGAGGCACCGGTTCCCCTCCTGGAGGTGCCTGTTCTCATCGATCAAAAACCGAATGTTCAACTCCATGATGTCGTCCATGGATGAGAATCTAACCGTTGATAATCATATTGTCAAGGCTTGGTGACTTCTTTTCTGATCTAAACGGTTACTAAAGATCTTGAGACTTGGCATGTAGAGGAATCAACATATTTTTTTTCAATTCATCTCGGGATAGGAGAGGAGAAAGGTCTTCCAGGGGGGGGGAAACGATTTTTCCGGTTTTGTCGATGGCCAGAGACAATTTCGGATAGAAATATTGTTCCGGATCCATGAAAATATCACAGATGATGGGTCCATCTGCATTCTGGATTGGATCAATGGTGCTGTTAAACTCATTCCAGTTGCGGATAGAAAAATAGGGGATGCCGAAGGCGTGGGCGATTTTCTTGAAATCCGGGCAGGTGACGCCGGTGTCGGCATTGACGGCGGTATACTGTCCTTTGAATAGATTTTTCTGGGTGTGCTTGATCATCAGGTAGCCATCATTATTGAAAATAAATAATTTTATCGGCAGGCGGTGATGGGCGATAGTCTGTAGTTCCTGAAAATTCATCATCATGCCACCATCGCAGTTGAGGCAAAGGATCTCACCTTTATTCAGGGCAAAGGAGGCGCCGATGGCAGAGGGTAGGCCATAGCCCATCTCTCCCAGTCCGGTTGATGTCATGAGGCGTTGTCCTTGTTTGATGCGGATGGCCTCGTGACCGGAGAGTAGCGCGGTGCCCATGTCGGTGGTGATGACCTGATCTGCCTTGAAGTGGTCGCAGAGCTTGTCTATGACTTGATAGGAGTTCAGAAAGCCGTTGCTTTCCTGATGTTCCGGGCCGACCAACGGATAGCGGGTTCGGCACTCCACGCAGTGTCGGGTCCAGTCATTGACTGGATTCGGATTCAGAGGGTTGGCCGCAAAGCGGTGGATGAGGGCTTCCAGGAATTGGCCCGCATCGGCCAGGATGCCGACATCGGCCAAGTCAGCGGTTTTGGTCAGTTCGGTGGCGTCGATATCGACTTGGATGATTTTGCCTTCGCGGGCAAACTCCGAATGTTCGTAGCCGATCATGGGAATGGCCATGCGGTTGCCGATGGCGATCACCAGATCGGCATTTTGTACCACGAAGTTGGCGGCACGATTGCCATAGACCCCTGCGCGACCAAAATTGAGGGGATGGGCATCATCGAGCATATCGATTCCCGCCCAGGTCACCAGGGTGGGAATTGGGCAGAGTTCGAGCAGGTATGTAATGCGATCAGTGGCGCCGGCCAAGCGGATGCCGTGTCCGAGCCAGAAGACCGGTCGTTTGGCGGCGCGTATGAGTGTTTCGACTTCATCCATCTGGTTTGGCGTGGGGGTGGGTAGTGCGGTGGGAGTGCTTTCGGGCACGAAATGGTTGAACTGTTTGGCAGGCAGGAAGGCCCCCTGGATATCCATTGGGTAGTCGATCCAAACTGGTCCCGGTCGACCGCTTCCGGCGATGTGGTATCCTTTTTCCAGTTCGAAGATTGCCTGTTTGGGATCCATGATCCGTGCGGCATATTTGGTGATGGTTCGCACCATTTCAGTGCTGTCGTATCCCTGTATCCCCCACA
Organism: Magnetococcales bacterium; assembly: GCA_015231755.1. Taxonomy (NCBI): domain Bacteria; kingdom Pseudomonadati; phylum Pseudomonadota; class Magnetococcia; order Magnetococcales; species Magnetococcales bacterium. The sequence continues at coordinate 112,339 of JADGAZ010000010.1, forward strand.
TGCGCATGCCCTGCATGGAGTTGATAAATCGAGTATTCTCCTGTCCGGAAATCACGATTCCCGGTAAGGAATCGGCCCAAGCGCTCATGACTCCAGTGATGGCGTTTGAACTCCCCCCTCCGGCGGTGACCAGGGCGGCGGTGATTTTGCCGCAGACCCGATAGTAGGTCTGCATGGCCATGGTGGCGGCCTGTTCGTGGTGGACGCAGATGATTTCGGTGTAGCCTAGATTGTTGATTGAATCGAATATGTGGGAGTTTGCTGAACCAATGATCCCGAAAACATGACGAATTTCATTTGTTTTTAAAAATTGTGCGATGGCGTCGCTTACTTTAATGTTGTCTGACATGGGAATCCGTTATTTTTAAGTGGTTGGAAGTGGTTGTAAATTATGTCTTAATGGTTTTTGAAATGCCAATAATTGAACGATAATACGCAGGATGGCTACATATCGTCAAGAATAATTTGTTCCGAGTTACAGCGGGATTGGGCTTTTTGGGAGCAGGGGAAAAGTCGGCTTTGATACGTGCGCGGAAGGGCGAATGCCGTGTCCACAAAGAGTAAGAGGTGAAATTTCAGGAAGGATTTTCAGGTGATCATCTATTTTTCATTGGTGGAGAGCGGGTGGGAGCTGGGGGATGTTGGAAATCTGTTGGCGCTCGGCCCCGGTTTCATGCATCCTTGCATAAAAACCGGGGCCGAGCGTTAAACGGGGATTAACCCCGTTCCTTCAACCAGTTGGCGATGGCCGGCGGGATCTCTTTTTGGGAGCGTCCGCTGACGTACACGCCGATGTGGCCGCCATTGAAGGCCACTTCCTGGTAATCGGAGCTGCCCACATACTGCTTGAGGGCCTTGGAGGCGTCTGGGGGGACCAAGTGATCCTTGGTCGCGTAGACGTTGAGCACCGGCATGGTGATGTTGGCCAGATCCACGCGCCGTTCACCGATTTTGATATTGCCTTTGATCAGTCCATTTTTCTGGAAGAAATCCTTGATGAATTGACGGAACGCCTCACCCGCCTGATCCGGCGAATCGAAGATCCATTTTTCCATGCGCAGGAAGTTCTTCAATTTCACCTTGTCATCCAGAAGATCCACCATATCCAGATATTTCTGGCCGGTGAGACGGTAGGGATTCATGGACAAGAAGGTGACATTCAGCAGATCACCCGGGATGTTGCCCATGGTATCCACCAGCAGATCGATATCCAGATTGCGCACCCATTGGCTCAACAGGTTGTCCGGGGTGTGGAAGTCCACCGGGGTGACCATGGTGACCAGATTGCGCACCCGGTCGGGATGCAGCGCGCTGAAGCACAGGCTGAAGGCTCCGCCCTGACAGATGCCCAGGACGTTGACCCGATAGATGTCGTGGCGATCCCGGATGAAATCCACGCACCGCTTGATGTACCCGTTGATGTAGTCATCCAGGTTCAAGAAGCGATCCGAGGCGTCCGGATAGCCCCAGTCGATCAGGTAGACATCCATGCCTTCGTCCAGCAGACCCCGGATCATGGAGCGGTCTTCTTGCAGATCGGTCATGTAGGGGCGGTTGACCAGGGCGTACACCACCAGAATCGGCACCCGATGGGGATTTTCCACCCGGGGGACATAGTGGTACAACGTCACCTTGTCGTCGCGAAAAACCGCTTCCTTGGGGCTGATGCCAGACTCGATCTGACCCACTTCGGTGAAGGTTTTGACTCCGGCAGCGAGTTTCTGGTTGAATCGGGCCAGCTCCTCAACCGCCTTTTCCGGATTGATGGCGAACGGGAACATGGATTATTCTCCTTTCTGGGCGGGCGCGGTGGGGGCCGGAGCCGTTTGGGGCTTGGCGTTGCCAATGCGCACTGTCTTCTTGATGGCCAATTTGTCCGCCGATTCGGCGCCGTTGTCCGCGGGAGCGGTGAGAGCCTCTTCGACTTGCAGCTTCAAAGCGGTCAGCTCTTCCCGCAAGCGGCGCACGCCGAGTTTTTCCATGTCGTCACGCAGGGTATTGATTTCTGCGCTGGCATCCTTGCTTTGCAATTCGTGGAGGGTATCCTCCAGGTTTCCGACTCGGCGGCGCAGCGTGCTGATTTGACGATGGGCACTGTCCAGTTCGCGACGGGTCGGCAGATTCACCGCGGCCAGGGAGTTGTCCATCGTCTCGGCCATGTTGCGGCGGACCCGCATCATGGCGTTCATCATCCGTGAATTGATTTCGTTGAATTCTTTACTGGTTACGGTGGCGGCGTTGGCCTCTTCGTTGCAGTCCACCCACAGCACGTAAAGATCCCGCATGGTCTGCATCGACTTGCCTTCGGCTCCCATTTCCAGGAGTTTGCGATGCAGCAGATCCAAAGCCCGTTTGGAGGAGTCGTTCATGAGTTTCTGGAACTCTTCAAACGCCTTGCGATACTCCAGGGACAGACGCATCCCTTCTTGGACTTTTTCTTGTTTTTCCCGGTTCAGGCCCAGACCCGGCATGGACAGAAAGCGCGACAGCGCCTCTTCGGTGGCCTGTCCGCCGGCGAGCAGCGCCCGCATGGTATCGTTGGAGAAGGCTGGATTGGAGCCGAGAAATTCGGTCCAGGCTTTCATCGGACGGCTCATGAAGGCGGTCATCTCCTCCATGTTGCCCATCTTGCCCATGCCGCCCAGATTGCCGAACATGGATTGGGTGCCCTGGGCGAACATCGCTTTGGCCTGTTGAATCGCCTTGTCGAGTTGGCTGGTCCACTCCTGGGTGACATTGCCGCTGTCCGACAGACCCTGAAAGACCTTGAAAACCTCACGACCCATCCGCATGAACTCTTCCATGGAACCCATGGCATGACGCATGGCCATGGCTTCGGGGGTCTGGGTGGGGGCGGCGAATGGATTGGGCCAGCGGTTCATCCCATCGCGGAAAAAGCTCATCGGGCTTTCGGTCTGCCAGGCATTGGTCCAGTTGCTTTGGGTCGTATTCGACCAATCTTCCCACATTTTGCGTTGCAGGGTGTTCCACCCGGTCATCCAGTCAGCGGAAAACGGATTGTTGTCCATGCTCAACTCCTTAATGAGGATTTATCAAAAAAAGGATATCACCAGTTGGTTTTATCGATATTCTCAGACGCGATTTTGACAAACCCAATGATATAAAGCGTATTTGTGGCTCTGTTTGTACACACGAGAATAGGTGGCGCGTCCCTGCGCCGTTACAGCCGGGCCGAAGTTCCGCCTTGCGCCAAAGACGCAGGTCGTCGCAACGCCGATTTGGAATAAAACGACTTATTCCAGACCCGCTTTGGCCTCTTCCACCAGCTTGGTGATGTTCTTTTCGATCAGATCCTTCAGCTCGTTCTGGCCCTGGGTCAGGACATCCATGGTCCGTTTGGCATTGTCCACCATCATTTTGCCCAGGTTGGTGGCGATGTCCGCCTGGGTGGAGACCGCTTCCTGGATGGTTTTGGCGGAGCTCAGATCCTTGAGCTGTCTGGCACCGGCGGTGATGAAGCCTTCCGCCGCTTCGAGTTGCTGTTTGGTCAGTTCCTGCACAGTGCGGTCGTTGATGCGTTGCAAATCAGAGATGGAATCCATCATCTTTTTGGTCAATTCCGTCATGCGCTCGGCAACCTTGTTATTGTCCATGGCTTGAGTCCTTTGTCGATTGAGTTCACATGTCGTTGCAGAATTGCTGCAATGCAACAATGGTGCGATGCAGCATAAAGGAACGATGGGGCAGTGTCAAAGATTTTTTTTGGGGGTGATGCGATTTTTGTCTCATCCCCGTTCTGGAGGGGTATCCTCTTTTTTCTTGACGGCGCCGCCAAGCGTCAGCGAGAAGATCCCCCCTTGCAGCGAGTGCCACATCTCCAGGTTGCGCCGTCCCATCTCATTGATCAGGCTCAAAGGATCCGGCGCGGATTGGAAGAAGGTTTTTTGATCCATGAAGGCGTCCAGGCTCTGTTTCATCCATTCCCCCAACGCTTCTTGCAACGTGTCTCCGTAGAAACGGATGATCAGTTGCAAGGCGTCGGAGTCGAAGACCGGACGACCCTTGTCTTCCTGTTCGCTGATGATCTGCAACAGGATCAACCGGGTCAGGTCTGCTCCGGTGCGGTTGTCCACCACCTGGAACGGGATGCGGTTCATGACCAGATCCCGCACCCCGTCCAGTGTGATGTAGGCCGACTGCTCGGTATCGTACAGGCGTCGATTGGCGTATTTTTTTATGATGCGAACCGGTGTCTCATCCATAATAAAAAGGTTGCCCCCCATGGTCGCCTGTGAATGGATACCGATCAGTGGATGAACTGACCGCCGTTGATGTCGATGTTGGCGCCGGTGATGAATCCGGACTTCTCGGAAGACAGGAACGCCACCACCCGTGCGATTTCCCAAGGTTCGGCGAGACGGCCGGCGGGAATCTGGGCGATGATGGCTTGCAGCACGTCCTCACGGATTTTTTTGACCATTTCCGTGGCCACGTAGCCGGGGCTGATGGTGTTGCAGGTGACGTTCTTGCGGATGCCTTCCTGGGCCACGGCCATGGTGAAGCCGTGCATGCCGGCTTTGGCCGCCGAATAGTTGGCCTGACCGAACTGACCCTTGCGGCCATTGATGGAGGCGATGTTGACGATCCGTCCGAAGCCCCGATCCAGCATGCCCGGGAAGACCTGACGGGTGATGTTGAACACGCTGTCCAGATTGACGCCGATCACCTGATTCCATTGATCCGCGGTCATTTTTTTCAAAACGCTGTCGCGGGTGATACCGGCGCAGTTGACCAGGACTTCCACGGGGCCCACTTCGGCCTCGATTTTTTCCACCGCTTGTTTGCAGGATTCGAAGTCCGCCACATCGGCTTCGTAAACGCCGACATCCAGTCCTTCGTCCCGCATGGCCTGTTTCCAGGCATCCAGGTTGGGGCACTCGAAGACCGGAGCACAGGTGGTTACCACCCGAAAGCCTTCTTTGCTCAAGGTTCTGCAAATTTCCGTGCCGATACCGCCAGCGCCACCCGTCACCAATGCCACTTTTCCGCTCATGATTCCGTTCTCCTCAAGTTGCCGGTTGTCCCTTTGATTGAAATTACCTCGGATTGTTCCCGATTGGCGCGGAAAGCCCCGCACCTGCGCGGCTCGGGTCACGCCCCTTGATCTGTGTTGCCGACCTTGCCGGCTTTTCGGTGGACTGAAAAGCCGATTTTCATGCCTGACAGTCTGATCTATGGGTAAGTTATGTTAATTACCTCTTTTTCGACCGTTTGAAAAGGGAACGTTTATCGCTCCGCTTGTTTTGTTGGGGTGGGGCGTGTCATAGTGGGAATCTGGGGGGAGTGGATCAGGCCTGGGCGGTGGGGTCAGGAGGACAAAGGGACATGCTCTTCGCGCGGATTTGGCAGCGGTTGCGTCTGGATGTCAAGCTGATCGGCTCGACGCTGGTGCTCTTGGCCATTCCGATGGTGCTTTTGGGCTGGAATACCATCGTCGCCGAACAGCGGGCGCTGCGGGAACGGATTCAAAGTCAGGGCGCCTCGTTGGCCGAGGCCGCGGCGATTTTTTCCATCGAGCCGCTGCTCACCCTGGACGATGCCATTCTGGCCGGTTACGTCAAGCGTCTCACCCGCACCCAATACGACGTGGGCTTTGTGCGCATCCTCGACGCCAATGGCCGGGTGATCGCCCAATCCCCGGATCCCCACGCCCCCGAAACCCATTTCCTCCCCGATGCCGGTGAAATGCGTCTGTTCCGGGTCGATGTTCTGGTGGAACCCGAAGATACCGAACCCCTCGGCGTGGTGGAGATCGGTCTTTCCACCCGCCACGCGGATCAGGCCGCCTCTTCCCGGATGCGGGATTGGCTGACCGCGTTTATCGGCATTTTTGTCATTCTTGGATTTTCCCTCTCTTTGCTGTTGAAAAAAATCGTCACCGATCCGGTGCGCCGTCTGGACCGTTATGCCAAGGCCCTGGGACAAGGAGACATGGAGTCGGTCATCGTGCTTCCCGGCGAAGACGAAATGAGCCGTCTGGCCGCAGCCCTGGACGCCATGCGTCGCGACATCCGGGATTCCCACGCCGCGGTCCGGCGTCAGGAGGAGTATGTCGCCAGTCTGGTGGACAGCGCCTTGGACATGATCCTCTCCGTGGATCCGGAACAGCGCATCGTGGTGTTCAATCCGGCGGCGGAAAAGATTTACGGCTATGCGGCGGCGGAGGTCCGGGGGCAACCGTCATCTTTGCTGTGCGCGGGGCCGGAAGAGTCGGAACGGCTTTATGCCGCCATCCGCGCCACTGGAAAGTTCATGGGGGAGTTGATCGGACGTCGCAAGGACGGTTCCCGTTTTCCGGTGTTCATGTCCGCGTCGCTGCTCAAGGATCGCAAGGGACAGGTGATGGGGGTGCTGGGCAGCGCCCGGGATCTCACCGAACAGAAACGGGTGGCGGAACTGGATCGGGCCAGAAAGTCCGCCGAGGCGGCCAATCAGGCCAAAAGCGCGTTTCTGGCGGTCATGAGCCATGAAATCCGCAGCCCCATGAATGGGGTGATCGGCATGGCGGATCTGTTGGCCTCCACGGAGCTTTCCCCGGATCAGCGTCAGTATGTGGAGATCATTTTGCGTTCCAGCCATTCGTTGCTGGCGCTTCTGAACGACATTCTCGACTTTTCCAAGGTGGAGGCCGGCGCCCTGAAACTGGAATTCACCGAGTTCAATCCCCGGGAGGTGGTGGGGATGACCTGTGAACTCCTGGAGGCCACCGCCCGCAACAAGGGCATCGGGCTGTATCACGAGGTGGATCCGGCGGTTCCGGAGTGTGTGCGGGGGGATGCGTTGCGGCTGCGACAGATCCTGATCAACCTGGTGGGCAACGCCATCAAGTTCACCCCTTCCGGGGAGGCCCGGGTGCGGGTCTCTTGGGTCGCGGGAGAGTCGGACGACATGTGGCCCATTGCGTTGCATTTCACGGTGGCCGATACCGGCGTGGGGGTGCCGGCGGACAAGCAGGAGGTGATCTTCGACCGTTTCAGTCAGGCGGATCTTTCCACCACCCGTCGTTTTGGCGGCGTGGGACTGGGTTTGACCATCTCCCGGCAACTGGTGGCGTTGATGCAGGGTCGCATGTGGTTGGAAAGCCCCGGGGAAGGGTTGGGGAGCACGTTTCATTTCATGGTGCGTTTTCAGGCCTGTTGTGGCGTCGAACGGGTGGTGGCGGCTCCGGAGTCCGCTTTGGTTCCGGTGTTGGGGGAGGGGAATCGTTCCTGGCGGGTGTTGGTGGTGGATGATGGTCTGGACAATCGGGTATTGGCCGAACACATTTTGGGTCGCATGGGGCATGCGGTGGAGCTGGCGGTGGATGGCCGGGATGCGTTGGAGCAGTTGCGGCGGCAGCCTTTCGACATCGTGTTGATGGATGTGCAGATGCCCGAAATGGATGGCATCGTGGCCACCCGGCTGATTCGCGCCGGGACGCTGGGGGCGGAGGTGGCTCGGGTTCCCATTCTGGGGGTGAGCGCCGGAGCCTTGCAAGAAGAGATGGAACGGGGGTTGGCCGCGGGCATGGATGAATTCTTGACCAAGCCGTATCGGGCGCGGGTGTTGCTGGAGGCGGTGGGGCGTCTGGCGGGGCGTGTCGGGGAGCAGGGGTGATGGAGGAATCCCCCTTGATGGTGTTGAGTCGGGTTGTGGTTCCCCCTTGGCCGGTGGTGGATCTGGAAATTTTTTTCGGGGATTTTGTGGCTTTTTTGGCCGGGGAGTCGGCGGGCAAGAGTCGTCTGGCCCGGGTGATGGCCGGTTTGGCCTCTCCGGAGTCGGGTCGGGTGGTGTGGCACGGGGAGCCGGGTGGCATCGGCATGGTGTTCCGGGTGCCGGATTTGCGTTTTTTGTGCGCCACGCCTCGGGAAGAGGTGGCGTTGACCCCGGCGGCCCGGGGGGTGCAGGGGGAGGCCTTGCGGGAAAGGATCGAAGAGTCCTTGGCGTTGGCCGGGGTGGATGGGGCGTTGCTGGATCGGGAGTGGATCGGGTTGTCGGCTTCGGAGCGTTACCGGGTGGCGTTGGCGTCGGTCTTTGCGGCCCGCCCTGGCTTGATGATTCTGGATGAGCCGGGCAACATGTTGTCGGATGCCGGGGAGGAGGCGTTGGCCGACAGTCTGCGCCAGTTCTCCCGGATCCACGGCACGGCGATGGTTTTTTTTACCAGCCGCGCCCCGCGGGCGGAACGCTTCGCGTCGCGCATTGTGTCCACAATTATTGAAAAAAAAGAAGGGGTCTGGGGAATTCATTCCCCAGGACTTTGATTTTAAAAATAAAAAATTTTATTTTATTATTTTAAAAGAAATAAACAAAAAAATCAAAACCCTGGGGAATGAATTCCCCAGACCCCTTCTTTTCTTTTAATGGTTTGACTCAATTTCTCCAGCAGGATGAACTTCATGTATGAATCCATTCCGGATCCGCTCCACCACATCCACCGTCTCGACAACGGCCTGATCGTCGGCGTGTTTCCCATGCCCTGGCTCCACGAGGTGGGGGCGACCCTGATGGTGCGGGCCGGCAGTCGCTTCGAGGAACCCCGACAGGCGGGCATCGCCCATTTTCTGGAACACATGCTGTTCAAAGGCACCGTGTCCATTCCGGATCCCACCGGATTCCATACCCATCTGGAATCCATGGCCGCCGACATGAACGCCGCCACAGGCCAGGAGACCAATGCCTATTGGATCACCCTGCCCCCGGAATGGCTCAAGGAGGGATTCACCGCTTTTTGCGAGATGTTCACCCAACCGGCTCTTTCGGATATCGAAACCGAACGCCGGGTGATCCTGGAAGAGATGCGGGAGGACGAAAACGATCAAGGGGAGTTGGCAGTGCCGTCGGTTCTCGGGGGCATGGCCTTGTGGCCGGGCCATCCGTTGGCCCGTTCGGTGCTGGGTACCCGGGAAACCGTGGGATCGATCCAGACGCCCGCCCTGCGGGAGTACTTGGCGCGCCACTACCGGGGGGGAACCATGGCGGTGGCGTTTTGTGGTCCCATCGAGTCGCAACAGGCCCTGGAACTGGCCAATGCCACCCTGGGTCGCCTTCCCCCCGGCCAGGGAGCGAGCAGTCAGCCTCCGGTCAATCTCCCCGCCGGACCCCACTGGGTGGCGGTGGATGATCAAACCTCCCAGTTTTCTCTCTCCCTTTATTTTCGGACCCAGGGATTCCGGGACGCGGGCTATTATCAGGCCGCCGCCCTGCGTCGCCTGCTGGATGATGGTTTCTCGTCCCGATTGCAAGCCGTGGTGCGGGAACGACATGGATTGGCCTACGATGTCTGGTCCGCCTTCACCACCCATTCGGATGCCGGATTCCTGGAGGTGGGGGCTTCCCTCTCTCCGGATCACCTGGACGAGGCGTTTCAGGTGCTGTTCGCGCAACTGGACTCCCTCATCCAGGCTCCTCCCGCTCCGGAGGAGTGGCAACGGCTGATGGTCCGTTGGCGCTCCGGTCTGCTGGTCACCCTCGATCGGCCTGCCGAATTGATCGAACGCTATCTGGGAGATCTGCTGTTCGACTCCGCCGAATCCCTGGATTATTCCTGGCAACAGGCCCGCGCCATCGATCCGGCCCGACTGCCCGACTTCGCGGCCCGACTGCTGCGTCCGGAAAACCTCGCGGTGGTCCTCATCGGCCCGGAGGCCCGCAAGGTTCTGCCCAGACTCAAGAACGCCTTCACCCGGTTCACGAGGCGGATGGGGTGAAAAGGGTCGTGAAATTTTTTTTGAGCGGTCGTGCCTGTCATCGACGCGTGGAGTGACCAATCCATGGAAATGTACGAGTGGGAAGCCCTCTCCAAAAACGGAGAGAAACGCAAAGGAGAGATGGAGGGGAAGGATCCGGGGGCGGTGATGGCGCAACTGCGTCGTCAGGGGTTGAAAAATCCCACGGTGCGGAAAAAATCCGCCAAGTCCCTCAAAGGGGGCAAGATCACCGAAATGGAGATCGTGGTCTTCACCCGGCAATTGGCCACCATGGTAGGGGCCGGTCTGCCCCTGGTTTCGTGTTTCGATCTGGCGGCCAAGGGGGCGGAAAACCGTACGCTCCAGGAGGTGACCCTGCGGGTCAAGGCCGATATCGAGGCGGGTACCACCCTGACCGACGCCATGACCAAAGAACCCGCCATGTTCGATGACCTGTTCATCAACCTGGTGCAAGCCGGAGAGCAGTCCGGCATCCTGGAGGCGGTGTTGAACCGCCTCGCCATCTACAAGGAAAAATCCGCCGCCTTGAAGGCCAAGGTCAAGTCCGCCATGACCTATCCGGTCGCGGTGCTGGTGATCGCGTTCATCATCACCGGGGTGTTGATGATCTTCGTGGTACCCACTTTCGCCGATCTGTTCAAAAGTTTCGGCGCCGAACTGCCCATGCCGACGCGCATCGTGATCGGGATTTCCAATTGGGTCCAGGCCAGTTGGTGGATGGTGCTGGTGGTGATGGGGGGAGCCGGCTGGTCGTTTGCCAACGCCTATCGGAAAAATCGGCTGTTTCACTACCAGATTGACAAACTGCTCCTGAAACTGCCCATTTTCGGCATCATCTTGCGCAAGGCCGCCGTGGCCCGGTTTGCCCGCACCTTCGGCACCATGATCGCCGCCGGCACACCGATTCTCGACTGCCTGGAAAATGTCGCCAAAACCGCCGGCAACCTGGTGGTGGAAGAGGCGGTGATGAATGCCCGTGCTTCCATCTCCGAGGGGCGTACCCTCACCGAACCCCTGGCGGTTTCCGGAATTTTTCCCCCCATGGTCACCCAGATGATCGGCATCGGCGAATCCACCGGCAATCTGGAGGTGATGCTCGCCAAGGTCGCCGACTTCTACGAAGCCGAGGTGGATCGCGCCGTGGACAGCCTCACCGCCCTGCTGGAACCGTTGATCCTGGTGATTCTCGGGGTGCTGATCGGCGGTCTGGTGGTGGCCATGTACATGCCCATCTTCCAGATGGGATCGGTGGTGGGTTAGTTGATTCCCCTGCCGCCCCTCTCCTCCCGTTCGCGGCGGCTGGTGCGGCTGCTGTTGCCCCGGCTGGCCATCGGTTTCGGATTGCTTTTGTTCATCACCGTGGCCCCGCCCCTGGAAGAGGGATGGTCCGATGACCGGGTGTTGCTACGCCTGTTCGTGGTGGTGATGTTTTTGATGGTCATCGGTTATCTGTGGTGGCTGCGGGCCGGTCGCGATCCCGAATGGCTGGTGCGCGCCCAATGCGTGGTCGATCCTTGGCTGGTGGTGGTGCTGGTGCTGCTGACCGGAGGATTTCACAGTCCGTTTTTGTTTCTCAATGGACTGGTCACCCTGAACGCCGCGTTTTTGCTGGGGCGTCGGGGGGCCATGTTGACGGCGGGTCTGATTCTGCTGCTCACCGCCGCCGCCCTCTCCTTGACCACTCTGCTGTTGGGAACCCCTGTGGAACCGGCTCCGGTGCTGCTCGGCGGGCTGGTGTTGCATGGCGCGGTCTATTTTCTCACCGCGTTTTTGGGGGGAACCCTGGCCCAGCGGGCGGCAGGGTTGCAGTCGGCGTTCGAGCGTCAGACCGACAGCTTGGCGGATCTGGCCGCCTTGCACGAACAGATTGTGGCCGCCGTGCCCTATGGTCTGATTCTGGTGAACAATCAAGGATGGGTGCGGGCGGCCAATCCCGGCGCCAGCGAGTTCGCCCCCGGGGAGATGAGTCGGGGATTGATGGGCTGGGCGCTGCGGCGGATCGATCCGGCTTTGGCCTGGGCGGTGGAGTGGGCCGCGGGGGAGACCGTCTATGTGGAGGTGCCGACCCGGGGGCGTATTCTGGGGTTGAATGTGTCGTTTTTGCGGGATCGGCTCGGGGAGCGGATCGGGGCGTTGCTGGTGATCCGGGATTTGACCCCCATGAAAACCCTGGAACGGGAACTGGCGGAACGGGAACGGTTGGCCTGGATCGGTCGCATGTCGGCGGGCATGGCCCACGAAATTCGCAATCCCCTGGCCTCGATTTTGACGGCGGCCTACATGCTCGCGCCGGCGGATGCCCGGGAACAGCGTATGCTGGGGATCATTCGCGAAGAGGTGGCGCGAGTCAAGCAGTTGACCGGGGATTTTCTGCTGTTTGCCCGGGGGGCGCGTCCCCGACGCCAACCGGTGAACATGGCGGAATTTTTGGCCGACATGGAGGAGCGGGCGCGGCGGGATCCCCGCTGGGGCGGGCGGAACATGGTGATGGAACTGTCGGATCCGGGGGTGATGATCGGGTTTGATCCGGATCATCTGCGTCAGATTTTCTGGAACCTGTTGCTCAACGCCGCCCAGGCCGCGCCGGAGGGAAAACGGGTGGTGGTGCGGGTCGCGCCTTTGGAGAGCGGACGGGTGGAAGTGGTGGTGCATGACGACGGACCCGGGGTGGATCCGGGAATTCTGCCCCGATTGATGGAGCCGTTTTTCACCACCCGGCCCAACGGATCGGGTTTGGGATTGGCGGTGGTGTATCATCTGGTGGTGTTGAACGGGGCTTCGTTGCGACTGGAAAACGGTGCGGCGGGGGGATTGCGGGTGGTGATGCAGGTCGAGGGGGCTTATGGCGGAGATTCTGGTTTGTGACGACGAGACCAATTTGCGGGAGCTGTTGTGTCTGGCCTTGGAGGGCAATGGTCACCGCACTCTGACGGCGGCCACCGGGGCCGAGGCGTTGCGGCTGCTGGAGCAGGCCCCCTGGGAGTTGTTGCTCACCGATTTGCGACTGCCGGATGTGAGCGGTCTGGAGGTGTTGCGCCGCGCCAAGGAGCTGGCCCCGGAGCGGCCCGCGTTGTTGATGACTGCCTTCGCTTCGGCGGCCACCGCCGTGACCGCCATGAAGGAGGGAGCGTTCGATTATCTGGAAAAACCCTTCGACATGGAAGAGTTGCATCTGGCGGTGGCCCGCGCCCTGGAGCAGGGGGCGTTGAAGCGGGAGAACGTGCGGTTGCGACAGGCCGTCGGGGAGCGGGATGCGGGAGAGGAGATCGTCGGGGTTTCGTTGGTGATGCGTCGGGTGTTGGAGCTGGCGCGACGGGCGGCGCGCACCGATGCGTCGGTGTTGATCACCGGGGAGTCGGGGACCGGCAAGGAGCTGGTGGCCCGTTTCATTCACGGGTGCAGCGGTCGGGCGAAAGGACCGTTCGTGGCGGTGAACTGCGCGGCGGTGCCTGAAGGATTGATCGAAAGCGAACTGTTCGGACATGCCAAGGGGGCTTTTACCGGAGCGGTGGCCCATCGTCCGGGTCTGTTCGTGGAAGCCGATCACGGAACCTTGTTTCTCGACGAGATCGGCGAAACCCCTTTGGCGTTGCAGGCCAAGCTGCTGCGGGTGGTGCAGGAGCGTTTGGTGCGTCCGGTGGGGGGGGTGGGGGAGCGGTCCGTGGATGTGCGCCTGTTGGCCGCGACCAATCGGGATCTGATGGAGTTCACCGCTGCCGGACGGTTTCGGGAGGATCTGCTGTATCGGATCAATGTGGTGAATTTGAGACTGCCCCCTCTGCGGGAGCGCCGGGAGGATATTCCGTTGCTCGCGGCCCGTTTCGTGGAAAAACATGCCCGGAAATATGGCCTGACCATTCACGGTCTCTCCCCGGAGGTGATGGATTGTTTGATGCGTCACCACTATCCGGGCAACGTGCGGGAGCTGGAGAATCTGGTGGAAGGGGCGGTGGCCTTGACGGTGGAAGGTCGGGTGGAACTGGAGGCTTTGCCCGAAGGGGTGCGTTGCGGGGTGCGGGCGGTTGACCGGGCGGCGACCCCCTTTCGGCTGCCGGAAGGCGGATTGGACCTGGAAGCCCATCTGGCGGAGCTGGAAGCCAGCGCCATGGATCAGGCTTTGGAATTGTGCCAAGGCTCCAAGACCCGGGCCGCCGAACTGCTGGGCATGAGTTTTCGCACGTTCCGGTATCGGCTGGGCAAGCTGATGGGGCGGTGAGGCGCGGGTTTGATCATCGAGATGTTGCGGATCGGACCCCGAGTAGGTGTTTGTTCCTGAGCGTTGTGCCGTTCATCGAAAGCGGCGGGCCCGTCTCCCCCGACCCTTTTCTCACCGGACCGGTCTGGTCCCCCGCATGAAATAAAACGCGGCCAGCACGAAGGGGGGGCCGTACCACCAGGCGGACAGGCCCGCCGACACCATGATCGCCGCGCCGATGAACAAGGATCCGCCGGTGATCGAGATCGCCTGACGGTGCGAGCCGACTCCGACCCGTCGTTCCAGCCGGGTGAGGGAGGAGGGGTGAACGTGTATCCGTACCCGGTCCGTGGCCAGCCGTTCCAGTCCGTTGAAGAGCAGTTCCGGCACCATGGCCGCCGAGTCGTTGATTTTTTTGACCCGGTCCCGGGCCTCGCGGATTTTTCCCAGGGGACCGAGGTTTTCGATCATCCAGTCACGGATCAGGGGTTCGGCCAGCAGCCACATGTTCAGATCCGGATTGATCTCCCGTCCCACCCCTTCCAGGGTGAACATGGTTTTTTGCAGCAGAAGCAACTGAGGCTGCACCGGCATGTCGAATTGTTCCGTCACCTTGAACAATTGGGCCAGCAGTTTGGCGATGGAAATTTCTTTCAGGGGTTGGCCGAAGATCGGTTCGCCGATCTGACGACAGGCATCCTCGAATTCGTCCAGGTTGGTGTGACGGGGGACAAATCCGGCGGTCATGTGGACTTCCGCCACCTTGCGGTAGTTGCGATCCAGAAATCCCCGCATCAGTTCCGCCAGCAACACCCGGTCCCGCATCGACACCCGACCGATGATGCCGAAATCCAGAATGGTCAAGGTGCCGTCGGCCCGCACGAAAATGTTGCCCGGATGTTGATCCGCGTGAAAAAATCCATCCCGGAACACCTGCTTGAAAAAACTGGTGATGACGTTGCGGGAGATTTTGGTGGCGTCCAGTCCCAGTTCCGGATGGCTGGAGAGTTCGTCGATGGGGATGCCGTCGCACCACTCCAGGGTCAGCACCCGGCGGGAGGTCAAAGGCCAGATCACCGCCAGGGCGTGCATTTCCGGATCGTGCTTGAAATGATCGCGGAATTTTTGCGCCCGTCCCCCTTCCACCAAAAAATTCATTTCGTTGCGGATCGTGACCGCGAACTCTTCCACCACCCGTCGCGCCTGAAACCGTTGCAGTTCCGGCACATGGGAGTCGATGAGGTTGGCCAGGGTGGTGAGCATGCGTATATCCTGCTCCACCACGGTTTCGATGTTGGGCCGCATCACCTTGACCGCCACCTCTTGGCCTTCGCGGGTGATGGCGTGATGCACCTGGGCCATGGAGGCCGAAGCCACCGGTACCGGATCGAAACGGGCGAAAAAACGATCCATCGGACCATCCAGATCCCCTTCCACGATCTTGCGGACCGTCTCGAAGGGGAAGGGAGGCACTTCGTCTTGGAGTTTTTTCAGTTCCATGCCCAATTCTTCGGGCAGGGCGTCCATGCGGGTGGAGAGGGCCTGACCGAATTTGATGAACGTGGGACCCAGCTCTTCGAGAATTTTGCGCAGCCGTGCGCCTTCGGCCAGCTCCCGGCGCTGCCGGCGGATCGAAGGAATCAGCCCCACCATCCAGGTGAGCAGACGCAACGGCAAAAAGCGGCTCGACAGGGGTTCGGCGTCGTAGCGGGCCAGAGTGGCCAGAATGCCGATCAGTCGGCGGATGGTGCGAACGTTGGAAAACAGCATGGGCGGAGGTCTATTCTGCGCGGGTCGTGTTCATGGGAGCCAAACGGTGTGCCGAGGCGACAGAGAGGCGCTTGGCCGCCCGGGCGATGCGTCCTTCGATCCGGTCGATCTCTTTGGTCATGATTTCGGATTGCACCTTGAGGGCCTGAAGCTGTCCGGCCCTGGGAGGATCCCGGCGGGCGATCAGTTGTTCCAGGGCGGTTTCGAGTCGGTTTTTGCCCTGTTCGCCATTTTTTCTGGCGCGGGTGGCCAAGTCCATGAGCTGACGGGCGCCGGCTGTGCCGAAAAAGACCGCCAGTTCCTTTTCCCAGTCGATTTCCACATTGTCGAGGATGTTCTTGAAGCGCAAACCCGTGTCGGTCTCCCCGGAAAGCTGCAACTGACGGGAAAAAAACAGCGAATCCGGATCCGTGGTGGAAAAGAGCAGTTCCAGAAACGCTCCCGCCTTGCCGGACATCACCACATGGGGCAGCGAGTCGGAATAGGTGTGGATCAACACCTCTCCGTCGTCGGTGACCTCCATGAAGAAGGATTGATTCTGATCTTCCACGTGAAACTCGAACACCTTGCCGGACAGTTCCGTGAGGCGTTCCTTCAACTCCGGATAGCGTTTGAAAAACAGATTCAGCACAATGCCCAGCGTCACGGCGGTGACCGGCTTGGGGATCACCTGGAACGGCAGGGCGAAGAGCGAAGAGAGCATCATGGTCACACCTTGTAGCCGACATGCACCGCGGCCACGCCGCCGGTGAGGTTGTGATAGCGCACCTGGAACAGTCCCGCCTCTTCCATCATGGCCTGAAAACGGGTCTGATCCGGAAAGCGGCGGATCGACTCCACCAGATATTGATAGGCGTCCCGATCCTTGGCCACCCAGTGACCGATCTCTGGCAGCACCTTGAAGGAGTAGGTCTCGTAGAGGGGTTTCAGGAAGGGCAGGGCCACATGGGAGAACTCCAGACACAAAAATTGTCCCCCGGGACGCAGCACCCGGGTCATCTCCGCCAGGGCCAGTTCGATCTGGGTGACGTTGCGGATGCCAAAGCCGATGGTCACGGCGTGAAAGGTGTTGTCCGGAAACGGCAGCACTTCCGCGTTGCCCTGAACCCAGCGGATGCCGGAAACGCAACCCTGATCCGCCAGACGGCTGCGGCCTTGTTCCAGCATGGCGGCGTTGATGTCGTAGATGGTGATGTCCCCCTGGCCCTGGATTTTTTCGTGCATCAGCCGGGCCAGATCTCCGGTGCCTCCCGCCACATCCAGCAGATGATCGCCGGGTTTGATGCGCAGACGACGAATGGCGAATTTTTTCCAGAGGCGATGGATGCCCATGGACATCAGGTCGTTCATCAGGTCGTAGTTCTGGGCGACCGAGTCGAAGACCTGGCGAACCTTGTGGACTTTTTCGTTCAGGGGGATTTCACTGAAACCGAAATGGGTGGTGGACGGCCCTGTCATGGAAGACTGCTCCAAAGGAGGTGAATCGCGGGTGACTTTTCGTGTAAAGCGAGGATTCTAACGTTCCTGAGGAGGATTGGAAACGGTTCATGCGTTAATGAGGGTTTCATTTTTTGTAAAGAGCGATTAAAACCATTGAAAAAAAAGCGGGGGTCTGGGGGATTCATCCCCCAGGGTTTTGATTTTTTTGTCTTTATTGGTTTAAAATTATTATTTTTTAAATTCAAAACCCTGGGAGATGAATCTCCCAGACCCTCTCTTTTTTTTCAATGGTTTGCAGGTGTTTGCCATTTTGCGACTCCCGCAATCGTTGCGGTGTGGCGTATAATCCGAATCCATGAATAAACAACCCTCTCTCACCACGTCGCCACGCTCCTTCCGGGATTTGCGGGAGTTCATGGCCTTTTTGTCCGCCCGCGGACTGCTGGTCCGGGTGGACGCTCCGGTGGATCCCCGTCTGGAAATGACGGAGATCTGTCGTCGTTTGTTGCATTCCGGAGGTCCGGCGGTGTTGTTCACCCGTCCGGTGGGTTACCGGATGCCGGTTTTGGCCAATCTTTTCGGCACCGAAGAGCGGGTGGGATTGGCCATGGGCCGCCAGGTGGCGGAACTGGAGGAGCTGGGCCGACTGCTGGCCGCGTTGCGTCAGCCGGAAGCTCCCCGTGGCCTGAGAGATGCCAAAGAATTGATCATGCGCATGGCGCGCGCGCGTTACATGATGACAAAGACGCTTTCCCATCCCCCATGCCGGGAATGGATGAGGGAAGGAACCGAGGTCGATCTCAAACAACTGCCGGTGCAGACCTGCTGGCCGGGTGACGCGGCTCCTTTGATCACCTGGGGGGTGGTGGTGAGTCGTGGTCCGGATGGAGGACCGTTGAACCTGGGGGTTTACCGTTTGCAGGTTCTGGATCGTCACCGGGTGATCATGCGCTGGCTGGCCCATCGGGGAGGCGCTCAGCATCTGCGGGCCTGGGGCGGACGACCCATGCCGGTTTCGGTGGTGGTGGGGTGTGATCCCGGATTGCTGCTGGCCGCCGTGACTCCGGTGCCGGAAAGCCTCTCCGAGTACGCCTTCGCGGGTCTGTTGCGGGAACGACGGGTGGAAGTGGCTCCGGAACGAGATGCCTATCCCCCGGTGCCCGCCTTCGCCGAAATCGTGCTGGAGGGGATGGTGGATCCCAACGATCGGGCCGAAGAGGGACCGTATGGGGATCACACCGGCTATTACAACGAGGTGGATACCTTCCCCGTGTTGACGGTGCGGCGCATGAGCATGCGCAAGGAGGCGATCTATCTTTCCACCTTCACCGGTCGGCCCCCGGATGAGCCTGCCATTCTGGCCTTGGCGTTGAATCGGGTGTTCACCCCTTTGTTGACCAAACAGTATCCGGAGATTCGGGGATTTCATCTGTCCATGGAGGCTTGTTCCTATCGGGTGGCGGTGGTGGCTTTGGAAAAGGGCTATCCGGGACATGCGTTTCGGGTGATGGCGGGATTGTGGGGATTTCTGCGGCAGTTTCTGTATGTGAAATACATCGTGGTGGTGGATGCGGGGGTGGCCATCGGGGATTGGGGCGCGGTTTTGGCCGAGATGGAAAAGCAGGTGCATGGGGGACGGGATTTGCATGTGCTGCGCAACACGCCGATTGACTATCTGGATTTCTCCTCCCCGTTGTCCGGGCTTGGTGGCAAGATGGGTGTGGACGCCACCACCAAATGGCCGGTGGAAAAACAGGCGGTGACTCCGATGGCTTTGGTGCGCGGAGAGGCGGTGGGAGTCTGGTTGGAGCGTTTGCGCAGTCGGGTGGATGGGGTGTTGGAGGGGTTTGGCTTGCCGTTGGGGCGCATGGCGGTGGTGCGGGTGGATTCGCGGGGTCGGATGGGTGTGGGACGGCGGGTGTTGGAATGGTTGGCTTCCGGGGAGGGGGCGGATCAGGTGTGGGTGGTGGATTGGGATGTGCGGGTGGATTCGTTGGCCGATCTGGCTTGGTCGTTGGCGACCCGGACCGATCCGGGGCGTGATGTGTGGGTGGATGGGGTGTCGGGACGCTGGGCGGTGGATGCCACGATGCGCAGTCGGGAGGAGACCGGGCGGGAGTGGGGGGTGCCTTTGGTGATGGATCCGGAGATGGAAGCCAAAGTGAGTCAACAGTGGCCCAGCTACGGCCTCCCCCACTATTGAAAAAAAAGAGGGGGTCTGGGGGATTCATCCCCCAGGAATTTGACTTTAAAAATTATAATTTTATAAATGAATTTTTGAAAGATTAAAAGACCAAAATCAAAATCCTGGGGAATGAATTCCCCAGACCCCTTCTTCTTTTTCAATAGTGTCATTGCGCAAGGATCGGGTGAGTCATGATAAAATGTCGTGTGATTGCGTTGTTTATGCTGATGTTTATGGTCTCTTCCGTCCACGCGGAGGAGGCCGGAGGCTTGAATACGCCCCTCGCCACCACCGACGGCAAGACCATGCGTTTGAGCGATCTGAAAGGGAAGGTGGTGCTGATCAACTTCTGGGCCACCTGGTGTCCTCCCTGTCTGGAAGAGATTCCCGCCCTGGTGCAGTTGCAAACCCAATACGCCGATCGGGGTTTGGTGGTGGTGGGCATCGACTATATGGAAAAGGCGGATGCGAAACGTCTCAACCAGTTCATCGACGAACAGGGGATCAACTATCCGGTGGTCATGGGGGAGCTGAAAACCCTGCAAGGGGTGGCCAAGATCCTGGGAGGGGTGTTCGCGTTGCCGGTGACCAAGGTGCTGGATCGGAGTGGCAAGGTGGCGGCCTCCCACATCGGGGGATTGGACCTCGCTGAAATGAAGAAACTGGTGGAACCCTTGCTGTGACCGATGCCCTGGTGGTCCTGACCACGGCCCCGGACGAATCCCGGGCCGAACAGTTGGCGGAAACCCTGGTGCAAGAGGGACTGGCCGCCTGTGTTCACATTCTGCCCCAGGGGCGTTCGGTCTATCGGTGGGAGGGGGCGATCCACAAGGATGCGGAGTGGAGTCTGCTGATCAAAACCACCCGCGACCTTTACCCCCGACTGGAATCCCGCCTGCAAACCCTCCATCCCTACGAAGTTCCGGAGATCCTCGCCCTGGAGGTGACCCGTGGCCATGGGGCCTATCTCGATTGGCTGACCGCCAACGTATCTTAAGATTCATCCTTCATTCTCTCTATAAGGAGACACGATCCATGGAAGTGACCTACGCAGCCGCGTTTCTGGCCGGACTGCTCTCTTTTCTGTCGCCTTGCGTGCTGCCGTTGGCCCCGGCCTATATCAGTTACATGAGCGGCATCTCCGTGGAACAGTTGCGCCAGGGGGATGATGCCCACACCGCCTGGCGGGCGGGATGGTACAGTCTGTGGTTTGTATTGGGTTTTTCGCTGGTGTTCATCGGGCTGGGGGCTTCGGCCACCTATCTGGGACAGATCCTGTTGAGCCATATGAACCTGTTGAGCAAAGTGGGCGGTGCGGTGATCGTGCTGTTCGGTCTGCACTATATGGGAGTGTTCCGTCTGAGCCTGCTGAACCTGGAGGCCCGCTTCAATCTGGAGAAGAAACCGACGGGTCCTTGGGGTGCGTTCTTGATTGGATTGGCTTTTGCGTTCGGCTGGACCCCTTGCGTGGGGCCGATCCTGGCCGGAATCCTGGCTGTGGCCGGGGCGCAGGACAATATCGGGCAGGGCGTGACGCTTTTGGCGGTCTATTCGGCGGGATTGGGGGTGCCTTTCTTGGTGACCGGGGTGGCCATCAACCTCTTTTTCGGGGTGTTCGAGCGGTTGCGGGTCCATTTGCACCGGATCGAGATGGTTTCGGGGGGGTTGCTGGTGGTGGTGGGTGTTATGATTTTCTTTGGCGATTTCAACAGGTTGTCCAGTCTAATCCTGCAATGGTTCCCCGGTTTGGCGCGTCTGGGTTGAAATAATGCAATCGTCTTTCATTTTCCTCTTGACCCGCACCACCGGATCGTCTATATTCGTTTTCATTGAGGGGGTAGCCCCCGAGAGAGAAGAGTTCTTTGACAATTCAATACGATCATCGGCGTGAACGTTGGTCTCCCGAGTCGAAAGACTGAAAGCAGGAGGTCATGCAATGTCAGAAGGAATGCATGAAGCCTGTTTGTGGAGTGAAGACGTTTTACGTTGAATGCATCACACAATGTCAGCGCAAAAAAGAGTCAAGCAAAGCAACATGCTTGGTGCAAACCTGAAGTACATTCCAAAACAGTAATGAAAAAATAGCAAGCATCCATCAACCGTTGATTCAGATCGTTCAATCGATCTCGAAATATTCGGAGAGTTTGACCCTGGCCAAAGCCTGTCGCCGCCAGGGCCGA